>NZ_KV789157.1:24444-62714 GCF_001807465.1 Actinomyces sp. HMSC08A09
CGTGGGGCTCGTCGCGGGTGTTGACCAGGGCGCGCCGCCCGGTGGTGTCGGCCGAGGTCAGGGCCTGCAGGTGGGGGGCGCGCGGTGACAGGCCCCAGGCGGTCTCCTCCCCCTCACCGCGGCCGCCCTCGTTCGGCTCCGTCGGGCCGCCTGGCAGCGGGCGCCCGGAGCCGACCAGCACGGGGCGCGTGGCCAGGAAGGAGGTGAGGACCGCCATGGTGGTCTCACTGCTGGCGGCCGATGCGTCGTCGGTGGCATCGAGCAGGCTGCGGGGCACGGAGTAGCTCTCGTGGCAGCCGTAGGTGTGGCCGGCGGAGTCGGTGTTGTTGGCCAGGAGGTGGAAGCGGACCGCGGTCCCCTCCTGGGAGAGGCCCGCGGCGGCACGCGTGGCCATGTCGGCCAGGATCGCCCGGCCGGCCTGGTCCTGGGCGACGAGGTCGCGCACGCTCACGCACTCGGCGGTGGCGTACTCGGGGTGGGCACCGATGTCGAGGTAGAGGCGCCCACCGTTGGGCAGGAAGAGGTTGGTGCTGCGGTAGCCGACCGGCCGGTGACGGAAGATGAGCGCCGCCGCCCGCTCGACATCCGGCAGGTCGCTCTTAATCGCTTCCGGCGGCCCGGCGGGGGCGCACAGGACGCCGAACTCGGTCTCCAGGCCGGTGACGCGCGGCCCCGGGGCGCTGGCCCTCACTGGCCGCCCTTCTGGACGAAGCCGCGCACAAACTCCTGGGCGTCAACGGCCAGGACATCGTCGATCATGTCCAGCACCGAGTCCAGGCCCTGGCCCCGGGCAGGGCCTGCGGGGCCGGGGGTCGGGTCGTCGTCGGGGGCGGGATCGTCCTGGCGGCTGCGGGACGGCTGGGCGAACTCACTCATGTCTGCTCTCCTGACAGGGCGGCGGATGTGGTCACTGCTTCGGTGGCTCGCCCCGGGTCGCCGGGACGCTCGCCCGTGAGGCGCGCGAGGACCTCGACGACGTCGGCGGCGTCCTTGAGGGCCGGCACCGTGGCGGTGCGGGTGAAGGCCAGGGTGTCGGTCAGGGGCAGGCGGCGCTGGGCCCTCTCACCGGTCTCCAGGACCATGGAGTGCCAGCCGGCGGCGACCACCTGCCCGGGGAAGTCGCTCACGAGCCTACCTCTCAGCCAGGCCCGGGTCGTGGTGGGCGGCTCACCGAGGGCCGTCTCCACCACCTCGTCACTGAGCCCGCCTCGCGCGTCGACGCCGGCTGGCACCCGCTCGGCCAGGCCCCTCCCGGCCGGTGAGAGCTCGGACCAGGCCAGGTCGACGGCGTGGAGGACGTCGTGTCCGCCGGTGCCGGGATGGCGGCGGGCGGTGGCGTCCAGGAGCTGCTTCTTGGCGACCCACTCCAGGTGCCCGGCCGCTCCTTGCGACTCCCCCGGCTCGTGGCCGCCGGCGCACTGGGCCTGCAGCTCGCGAAGGGAGGCCAGTGAGGCCTCCCAGAAGGCGAGGATCGCGCCGGTCTCGGCGCCATCGGTGTCGGCGCCGTCGGCCAGCACGGCCAGATCCGGGCGCAGGGGGTCGCCTTCCGGCGCCGGCACGGGACGGCCGTGGTCCTTCAGGTGGCTGCGCACCGTCTGAAGGTAGTGCTCCAGGATCTCCAGGGCGCTCAGACGCCGCCCGTCGGCCAACTCCAGCCTGCTTTGAAGCCGGGTGTCACGGGAGACGTCTCGGGCCTGGGCCACGGGGTCGGCCAGGCGCAGACGGCACCAGGCGGCGGGGACGCCGTCGGCCATCACCTGCAGGACGAGGGCGGTCATGCCGAGCTTGAGCCAGGCGATGGTGTCGAAGCAGTTGGCGTCGCCTGCCACCAGGTGGAGACGGCGCCAGCGCTGGGGGTCGGCGTGGGGCTCGTCGCGGGTGTTGACCAGGGGGCGGTCCACCGTGGTGCCCAGGCCGACGACCTTCTCCAGGTAGTCGGCCCGCTGACTGATCTGGAAGTCGGCGCCCTGGCCGACAGCGCCGGTGCCGACCCGGCCCGAGCCCACCAGGAGCGGGCGGACCACGAGCAGGGGGACCAGGGCCTGAACGAGGTCGTCGAAGTCGAGGGCGCGGGGCACGAGGTAGTTCTCATGGGTGCCATAGGTGGCGCCCTTGCCGTCGACGTTGTTCTTGAACAGCCGGGCCTTCACTCCCCCGCGACGCAGCCGCTCGGCTCCCCTGGCTACCAGGAGGTCCCCCACCCGGTCCGCCAGGACGGCCTGCGCGGCACCGGTGCACTCAGGTGTGGCGTACTCGGGGTGGCCATGGTCCACATAGAGGCGCCCGCCGGTGCCCACGCAGGTGGCGGTGCCGCGCTGCCAGGCCTCCTCCTGGGCGGTCAGGCGCACGACGGCGGTGGTGCGCACCCGTCCGGGGACGGGGGCCTCGACGGAGGCGGCTCCAGGGATGTCGGTGAGCATGGAGGGGTCGGCCGCGGCGCGGTCCATCTCGAAGCCGCGGGCGTCTCGCAGGGGGTACTCCCCGGAGTAGTCCCAGCGCACTCCCCGACTGCGCCCCGCCTCGCCCTCGGCCTCCAGGCAGGCGGCCACGACGTCCTCGGGCTCGGCTCCGAGGATGCCGTACTCGGTCTCCAGGCCCATGACCGTGACCTCACGGCCGGGGATCCGATGGGTGCTCGCCGGCGCCACGGCACTCACTCCTCCCGCGAGCGCTGGAGCACGCTCATGGAGACCACCGGCGTGCCGCGCCTCCCGCTGACGCGGGCCCAGTCGTCGGGGTGGACGGTGGCGGGCAGGCCCTCGTTCTCCATGATCTCCTCGATGACAGCGCGGCGCAGGTGCTCGGACGTCAGGCCGCGCCTGCCCTTGGTGACCAGGTCCTTGACGGCTGCCTTCTTGGCGCGGTCGACGATGTTGGCGAGCATGGCGCCGCTGACGAGGTCGGCGACGTGGAGGATCTCGACCTGCCCGTCGGCGCGGGTGAGCTCGACCATCTCGGTGGCGTGGCGGCGGGTGTAGAGGGCCTCGATCACCTGCTCGATGAGGGCGTCCACCGCGCCCTGCGCGTCGCCGTGTGCCGCCAGGAGCTCCTCGCTGATGGGGAGGTCGGGGGTCAGGTAGGTTGCCAGGATCTCGGCGGCGCCGCGCCGGTCCGGCCGGCCGATGCGGATCTTGACGTCGAGGCGGCCCGGCCGCAGGATCGCCGGGTCGATCATGTCCTCGCGGTTGGTGGCACCGATGACCACGACGTTGTCGAGCTCGTCGACGCCGTCGATCTCGGCGAGCATCTGCGGGACGACGGTGGTCTCCACGTCCGAGGAGCGCCCGGACCCGCGGGTGCGGAACAGGGAGTCCATCTCGTCGAAGAAGACGACGACGGGCACGCCGGTGGCCGCCTTCTCACGGGCGCGGGCGAAGATGACGCGGATGCGCCGCTCGGTCTCCCCCACGTACTTGTCCAGCAGCTGGGGGCCCTTGATGTTGAGGAAGTAGGCCTCGCCGCGCCCGCCGGCCCCCAGGGAGGCGGCGACGGCCTTGGCGATGAGGGTCTTGCCGCATCCGGGCGGCCCGTAGAGCAGCACCCCGCGCGGCGGGGTGAGCCGGTGCTCGCGGTAGAGGTCGGGGTGGAGGAAGGGCAGCTCGATGGCGTCGCGGATGAGCTCGATCTGCTCGCCCAGTCCCCCGATGTCGCCGTATCCGACGTCGGGCACCTCCTCCAGGACGAGCTCCTCGACCTCGGAGCGCACCACGGGACGCAGCGCCATGCGCACGGCCAGGTCGGCCACGAGGGCGTCACCGACCCGAGGGCGGTGGTCGCTCAGGGTCTCCGAGAGGCTGAGGACCTGCTCCTCGTCGTGACGGGCCAGGACTAGGACGGTGCCGTCGTCATAGGTCTCCTTGACGGTGACGACCTCCCCGAAGCGCGGCGAGGGGCAGGTGGCGATGATAACGAGGTGCTCGTTGAGGACGACGTCGTCACCCGGGTGGAGGGAGGAGGACACGACGCCGGGTCCCACGCCCACCCGGTGGCGCCGCCCGGCGATGGAGACGTCGGCGGTGCGCGCGCCTGCGTCCACGGCCAGGACGGTGGCGTGCGCCAGGGGCGGGAGCTGGAGGGCCTTGATGTCCTCGTGCAGGGCCGCCAGCTCCTGGCGCGCCGCCCTGAGGGCGTTGGCCAGGTGGGTGTTCTTGCGGCTGAGGACGCCGGCGTGCTCGCTGAGCTCCCGCAGGCGCTCGGTGACGTCCCCTCCGGGCTGGCCGCCTGCCTGCGCTAACGGGGCCTGGGAGACGCCCGTCAGCGTCTGCGCCACTGGGTCCTTGTGCTCCACCGGTTCCTCATCCATGCGCGTCCTCCTCGACTGCGGCTCGGGGCCGCTGCGATCCCCTTCGATCCATATTGGTACAAGCGTACCAATCCGCGCCCGTTTCGTAACCCGTATCCGTATCTACGAGTCAGGCGGAGCGGCGTTAACGCCCGCCGACCTCACACCGCAGCCGGTCGAGGCCCTGGGCCACGCCGTGACAGAATCGACCCATGTCTGAGATCCCCACGAGCCACTCCGCTCCCCCGTCATCGTCCAGCCGTCTGCTGCCCTCCGAGCCCCACAGCCCGCGAGTGCCGGCCAAGGTGTCGACCGACGGCCTGGAGACCACCTGGGGCGAGCGCTGGGAGTCCGAGGGGACCTACGCCTTCGACCGCAGCGCCGAGCGCGCCGAGGTCTTCTCCATCGACACTCCGCCGCCGACGGTCTCCGGCTCCCTGCACGTGGGGCACGTCTTCTCCTACACGCACACCGACACCGTGGCCCGCTTCCAGCGCATGCGCGGCAAGGCGGTGTTCTACCCCATGGGCTGGGACGACAATGGCCTGCCCACTGAGCGCCGCGTCCAGAACTACTTCGGGGTGCGCTGCGACCCCTCCCTGCCCTACGACCCGGACTTCACTCCACCGCACACCGGCGGGGAGGGCAAGTCGATCAAGGCCCGCGACCAGGTGCCGGTCTCGCGTCGCAACTTCGTGGAGCTGTGCGAGCGCCTCACGGTGGAGGACGAGAAGCAGTTCGAGGCCCTGTGGCGTCGCCTGGGGCTGAGTGTGGACTGGTCGCACACCTACCAGACCATTGGCGAGCGGGCCCGCAAGGTCGCCCAGACCGCCTTCCTGCACAACCTCGAGCGCGGGGAGGCCTACCAGGCCGCGGCGCCCGGTCTGTGGGACGTCACGTTCCAGACGGCGGTGGCTCAGGCCGAGCTGGAGTCTCGCGAGTACCCCGGCTTCTACCACCGCCTGGCCTTCCACATCGTCGATGAGGCCGCCGCCGCCAAGGCCGAGGCCGCCGGCGCCCCGGTGGAGAACGGCGTCGACGTGTGCATCGAGACCACCCGTCCCGAGCTGCTGCCCGCCTGTGTGGCCCTGGTGGCCCACCCCGACGACGAGCGCTACCAGCCCCTGTTCGGCACCACCGTGTCCTCCCCCGTCTTCGGCGTCGAGGTGCCGGTCCTGCCGCACCCGGCCGCGGAGAAGGACAAGGGCGCCGGCATCGCCATGTGCTGCACCTTCGGTGACACCACGGACATCGACTGGTGGCGCGACCTGCAGCTGCCGCTGCGAGCGATCCTGCGCAAGGACGGGCGCATCGAGACCGAGACCCCCGAGTGGATCACCTCCCCGGCCGGCCGTGAGATGTACGAGGCCATGGCCGGCAAGACCACCTTCTCGGCCCGTGAGGCCCTCGTGGCCCGCCTGGCCCAGACCGGTGAGATGCGCGGCGAGCCCGTCAAGACGGTGCGTCAGACCAACTTCTTCGAGAAGGGCGACAAGCCCCTGGAGATCGTCACCTCCCGCCAGTGGTACATCCGCAACGGCGGCAAGGAGTGGACGAACCCGGCCTCCGGCACCGACCTGCGCGAGGAGCTGCTCGCGCGCGGCCGCCAGCTGGAGTTCCACCCCGACTTCATGCGCGTGCGCTACGAGAACTGGGTGCGCGGCCTCAACAACGACTGGCTGGTCTCGCGTCAGCGCTTCTTCGGCGTCCCCTTCCCGCTGTGGTACCAGGTCGGGGCCGACGGCGAGGTCGACTACGACGCGATCCTGACGCCGGCCGAGTCTGAGCTGCCCGTGGACCCCTCCTCCGACGTCCCGGCCGGCTACACCGAGGACCAGCGCGGCGAGCCCGGTGGTTTCGTCGGCGAGCTCGACATCATGGACACCTGGGCCACTTCCTCCCTCTCTCCCCAGCTGGCCTCGGGCTGGCTGAGCGACGAGGACCTCTTCGGCCGGGTCTACCCGATGGACCTGCGCCCGCAGGGGCAGGACATCATCCGCACCTGGCTGTTCACCACGGTGGTGCGCGCGAACCTGGAGTTCGCGGCCCTGCCGTGGACGAATGCCGGCCTGTCGGGCTGGATCCTGGACTCCGACCACAAGAAGATGTCCAAGTCGAAGGGCAATGTCGTCACCCCCATGGGCCTGCTGGAGCAGTACGGCTCCGACGCCGTGCGCTACTGGGCCAGCTCGGCCCGCCTGGGCCTGGACGCAGCCTTCGAGGAAACCCAGATCAAGATCGGCCGTCGCCTGGCCATCAAGGTCCTTAACGCCTCCAAGTTCGCCCTGTCCATGGGGCTCCCCTGGGACGCCGACGAGGCCACTGTGGCCGCGGCCCCCGCCCCCTGCCTGGACGCCTCGGTGGTCAGCGAGCCGATCGACCGTGCGGTCCTGGCGGCTCTGGCCGACGTTGTCGACGCCGCCACGGCGGCCTTCGAGGAGTTCGGTCACGCCCGGGCCCTGGAGGTCACCGAGTCCTTCTTCTGGACCTTCTGCGATGACTACATCGAGCTGGTCAAGGACCGGGCCAATGACTTCGACGGATCTCACGACGCGGCCGCCGTCCGCTCGGCGCGGGCGACGCTGGCGATCGCCGTGGACACCTTCGTGCGCCTGCTGGCCCCCTTCCTGCCCTTCGCGACCGAGGAGGTGTGGAGCTGGTACCGCACCGGCTCGGTGCACCGGGCCGCCTGGCCGCAGTCCGATGGTCTGCGGGAGGCCTCCGCCGGGGCCGACGCCGAGCTGGTGGCCCGTGCGGGAGTCGCCCTGGCGGCACTGCGCAAGGTGAAGTCGGAGGCCAAGACGAGTCAGAAGACGCCGATCCTCTCAGTGGCGCTGGCCGTTGCCGCCGACCGGCCCGAGTACGCCGAGGCCATCGAGGCGGTTCGTGCGGACCTGACGGAGGCCGCCAAGGTGACCGGCCCCTTCACCGTGGAGCAGGCCGCCCCGGCAGCCGACTCGGTTGAAGGCGCCTCCCCGGTGACCGTGACCGGCGCAGAGCTCGGCGAGGCCCCGGCCAAGAAGAAGTGAGCCGCGAGCACCCGGTCCTGTGACGAACGGTGGCGCCGTCTCCCTTGGGCGGCGCCACCGTCGTCGTCGATCTGCTCAGCGCTCCCTGACGACGGTCTCATACACTCGTCTCGATGACGATCAGCCTGAAGCCCCTGGATGCCGCCGACCGCGAGTCCTTCATCGCCGACCTGCAGGAGGCCTTCGAGCACTTCGTAGGCGACGCACGAGACTCATTCATCGACACATCCCTGCTCGAGGACGGAACCGTCTACCCAGCCGCCTCTCCGATCCTTCCGCGAGAGGACATTGAGGAGTCACTCAGCAGGTCCGATGCCCAGGCTCTACGCATCATTGAGAACGGCACTGCGGTCGGCGGCGTCATGCTCTCAGTGAAGGGAGATCGCGGAGAGATCGAGATTCTCGCGATCAATGCGAGCGCGCACGGACGCGGCATCGGCGCACGCGCTTGGACCGCCATCGAGGAGGCGTACCCCGATGTGCGGGAGTGGGAGCTGGTGACCCCTTACTTCGAGGTGCGCAACATCCACTTCTACGTCAACAAGTGCGGTTTTCACATCGTGGAGTTCTTCAATGAGCACCACCCCGCCCCCTCCGACTCGGGCATGGACAAGGACCTCTCCTTCCGATTCGTCAAGTATGTGGGGCTCCCGGAGTAGGGGGACGCAATCCGTAGCGGCTCCGGCTATTCCTGATGGCGCGCCGTGGAGCCGCGGTCGGTGAGGACGGCGGGCATGAGCCCGCGGTGCTGGGCCGGGTCCGGTTCTCCTCTGAGGCACCTCAGCAGGAGCGAGCCCGCCTCGGCCCCCAAGGACCCCCGGTCCACGCTGAGCTCGCTGAAGGCCTCCCCGTGGCGGCCGTTGCCCTGGGTGATCCCGAGGGTGAGCACGGACAGGTCCGCGGGAACGGACAACCCGTTGGCCTGCGCCGCGCAGGCCAGTCCCACCACAGCGGCGGGGTTGTTGGACAGGACGGCGCTGCACCCCTCGATGAGGCCGCCGGCTCCCACGATCTCGGCGCCGGCCAGCGCCGCCTCCGGCACCTGACGCACCAGGACCTCCACCCCCAGCTCCTGCGCGGCGCGCAGGAGCTCGCGGGCCTGGTCCTGGCGGGCGTGAGCGTCATCGGATGCGGTCTCCCGCATGAGCGCGACGATGCGACGGTGCCCGAGTTCGGACAGATGATCCACGCCGGCGCGGGCCATCTGAGCGAAGTCCGCGTCAATGCCGGGCGCCCCACCGGCGCGATCCGAGGAGCCAATGAGGACGGTGGGGACCTTCTCCTCCAGCAGCATCGCCTCGCGCTCATCACCGTCAGCCACGTCCATGAGAACCACCCCGCCCAGGGCGCCGGAGCGCACGAGCGAGCGCAGCTCGATCAGCGGTGCCGAGGAAGTCATGACCGGGATGACGACCTGGATTCCGCTGGGTTTCAGTGCGCGACGCACACCATCGACGTAGTCCAGGTCGTTGGCGTCGATGGTGGAGCGCTGGCGCCGGAAGAGGACTCCTACGGTGCGCAGCACCGGCGAGGCCAGTGAGCGGGCGGCGGTGTTGGGGTGGTAGTCGAGGTCGCGCACGGCCCGCATGACCCGCTCCCGCGTGCTCGAGCTCGTCGAGCGTTGACCGCTCAGGACGTAGGTGACGGTCGAGGGCGACACCCCCGCCGCCCGGGCCACATCAGCGCGGGTCGCCGCCATCGGTTCCTCCGGCGGAGACATCCAGCCAGCAGGCGCCGTTGGATGGTACGACGACGGCGCCCGCAGCCTCCACGGCATTCGCTGCAGTCGACCCGTCAGTCTCGCTCCGGCGCCAGGAGGTGATGAGGGGCCTGCCGGCCCCCTTGATCGTCACCGGCTGCTCGGTGGTGTTGAGGACGATCGCGGTAATGCCGTTGCGCAGGTGCAGGACCCCGGGGTCACTGTCCAGCCACTCCACTGACCCGCGCCCGAGTCGGAGCTCGCGGCGCAGGGCGATGGCCCGCCGGTACAGGGTGAGGGTGGAGTCCTCGCGTCCCTCCTGGGCCTGGGGCGAGTACTCGCCCCAGCCCTCGGGTTGAGGCAGCCAGGTACGGCCGGTGGCGTTGTAGCCGTAGGAGGCCCCGTCCCGCGTCCAGGGCAGGGGGACCCGGCAGCCGTCGCGCCCCGGTACGAGGTGGTTGGTGCGCTCCCACAGGGGGTCCTGGCGGGCCTCGTCCTCCATGGTGGTGTGCTCGGGCAGTCCGAGCTCCTCGCCCTGGTAGAGGTAGGCGCTGCCGGGCAGCCCCAGCATGAACAGGGTGGCGGCGCGCGCCCGGGCCAGGCCGAGATCGGCGTCGGGCTGGGGGTCCTTGGGGCCGATCCCGGGGTCGGTGTCCATGTCGGCGGGGTAGGCCAGGCGGGAGGCGTGGCGCACGACGTCGTGGTTGGACAGCACCCAGGTGGCGGGCGCGCCCACGGCGCCGTACTCGCTCAGGGAGACGTCGATGACGCGGCGCAGCGCGTCGGCGTCCCATCCGGCACCCAGGAAGGGGAAGTTGAAGGCCTGGCTCATCTCGTCGGCGCGCACGTACTGGGCGGCATCGGCCTCCGTGGGCACCCAGGCCTCGGCGACCAGGAGGATGTCCTCGCCGACCTCGTCCAGGACACGGCGCCACTCACGGTAGATGTCGTGGACCCCGGGCTGGTTGAAGGCGGGTCCGACATCGGGCAGCTTCTCATGGGCCGCGTCCTCATCCGGGGAGCCGGCGACGTTCCACCGGTCGGGGCCGAGGTCGTCGTCGGGCAGGCCCTCGGCCTTGACCAGACCATGGGCGACGTCCACGCGGAAGCCTTCGATACCACGCTCCACCCAGAAGCGCAGGAAGGTGCGGAAGTGCTCGTGGACGTCCGCGTTGGACCAGTTGAAGTCGGGTTGCTCGGCTGCGAACAGGTGGAGGTAGTACCAGCCCCGGTCCTCACTGCGGCCGGTGAGCGGCTCCACCGGCTGCCAGGCCGGCCCGCCGAAGAGCGAGCCCCAGTTGTTCGGGGCGCCGTCGTCGCTGTGGCGGAAGATGTAGCGGTCGCGCTCGGGGGACCCCGGACCCGCCTCCAGGGCGGCGCGGAACCAGGCGTGCTGGTCGGAGGAGTGGTTGGGCACCAGGTCGACGATGACGCGGATGCCGGCCTCATGGAGGTCGGCGATGAGGGCGTCGAGATCCTGCAGGGACCCATACTCGGGAGCCAGGTCGAAGTAGTCCGAGACGTCGTAGCCGGCGTCGACCTGGGGCGAGGGGTAGAAGGGCGAGAGCCACACGGCGTCCACGCCGAGCGCCACCAGGTGGTCGACGTGCTCGCGGATCCCTTGGATATCACCGATACCGTCGCCGTTGGCGTCGGCGAAGGAGCGCGGGTAGATCTGGTAGATGACAGCATCGCGCCACCAGGCGTCGGTGTCGGTGCGCGGCAGGAGGCCCTGCGGGCGGGCACTGGTCGGGGTCATGAACGGGTCCTAGGTCGGGCCGCTGCGCTGCGGCCAGGTGGATGAGACGAGGAATGGGGAGCGGGAGGCAGAGGCAACCCGCGTCGTCCCGAACGATCTCTGTGGGGCGGCAACGCGGTGGTGCCGCCCCACAGAGACGAACGGGTGATGGGAGGGCTCTCCGGCGAGCCAGGCCCAGGGCTGCGGCTGCCCTACTGCTTGAGTCCTCCTGCGGCCAGTCCTGCCACGATCCGCCGCTGGAAGAGCAGCACCATGATGACCAGCGGTAGCGTCATGATGACTCCGGCCGCCATCTGGGAACCGAAGGGCGTATCGAATTGGGACTCCCCGGTGAACTTCGACAGGAGCACCGTGGCGGGCTGCATGGTGGGGTTGACGATCATCGTGACGGCCACGAGGAACTCGTTCCAGGCGCCGATGAAGATGATGATGGCGGTGGTGAAGATTCCCGGCGCGGCCAGCGGGAGGATGACCTTGCGGAAGGCCTGGCCGGGGGTGCACCCGTCGACCATGGCGGACTGCTCGAGCTCCTGGGGCATCTGCCGGAAGAAGCTCGTCAGGTTCCACACCGCCAGCGGCAGTGAGAAGGACAGGTCCGGGACGATCATCGCCTGGTAGGTGTCCGTCCAGCCCCAAGCGGCGAAGTTCTTCAGCAGGGGCACGATGATGGCCACGAGCGGGAACATCGAGGTGGCGATGATGAGGAGCATCAGCACCCCCTTACCCCGGAAGTCGAGGCGCGCCAGGGCGTAGGCGGTGAAGGTCGCCACCGCCAGCGCCACGATCGTCACGATGATCGAGACGACCAGGGAGTTGATGAGACCGTTGGCGAAGTCGTTCTTCTCAGAGAAGACCGCCTTGTAGTTCTCGAAGGAGGGGTGGCGGGGCCACCAACTGTTCTCGAAGATCTCCTTGTCGTTGCGCAGCGAGGAGACCAGCATCCAGTAGAAGGGCGCCAAGCAGTAGATGACGATGAGGACGATACCGACGGTGGAGAAGAGGCTTCCCCAGTCCCTCTTGGTCTTGCGGACAGGTGCGGCGGTGGAGGTGCTCATGCCTGCTGGCTCCTTTCAGTAGCCGTCTGAGAGGCCGGGGTGGAGGAGCCGGAGCGCTTGAAGAAGGCGCTGACCGGCAGCTTGCGCTCATTGCGCTTGCGCCGAGCCTCGTCGTTGCCGCTGATGTCAGTGTTGGTGATCTTCAAGAACGCGACCGCGAAGACGAAGACATACAGGAACAGGATGAGGGCATAGGCCGCGGCACTGCCGTAGCGCGAGTTGGAGCTCTCGTCCTGGACCAGCATGGAGAGGGTCTCCACGCTGCCCTTCCTGGGGCCGATGAGGATGTAGGGCAGGTCGAACATACGCAGGGCGTCCAGGGCGCGGAAGACCACGGCCACGACGAGCGCGGGCTTGACCAGTGGCAGGGTGATGGAGGTGAAGCGCTTCCAGGCGCTGGCGCCGTCGATCTTGGCGGCCTCGTACACCTCATCGGGGATGAGCTGAAGCCCGGCCAGGGTGAGCAGCCCGATGTAGGGTGCCGTCTTCCACACGTCGGCGATGATGATGGCCGCCTTGGCACTCAGGTCCCCCGAGGCCCACATGACGTGCCGTCCCAGGATGGCGTTCGCAACGCCGTTCTGGTTGAAGATCCAGCCCCACAGGATGGCGGAGACGGCGGTGGGAATCGCCCAGGGCACGAGGATGGAGGCGCGCACGATGCCGCGCCCCTTCATCGCCTTGTGCATGATGAGCGCCATGGCCACACCCAGAACGGTCTCCAGGACCACGGTGACCACGCCGAAGAGGGTCGTGTTGTAGAAGGCGACCCAGAACCGCTCACCGGCGCTGGAGAAGATGTCGGTGTAGTTCTTCAGGCCCACGAAGGGCTCGATGGTGGAGAAGAAGCCGTTGTCCTCAAGCCGGGGCCGCCCGAAGAGCGACTGGTAGAGGGACTGCGCGATGGGGATGAGGATGACGATCGTCAGTACCAGCACCGTGGGCGAGATGAGTATCCAGGCCAGACGGGCCTGGGCCTTGGAGCTCTTGGACTGGTGATTGACGACTTGTTCGGAGTGCGTCGTTGTACTCATGACTGTCCTTTGACCGTCCTTACTGACATGACCGGGTTCACGAGGGGCCGCCGCAAGGCGGTCACCGTATCGGGACTCTTAGCCCTCCAGCTTCTTCAGGCTGCTGCTCAGGCCGGCGATGACGTCCTTGGCCGCCCTGCCCCCCGGCTGCTGGATCGCAGGGTAGATGCTGTCCTGAATCTTGGCGGTGACGTCGCCGTAGTAGACGGCCTTGGGACGGCTCTTGGCGTTCTCGAGGCTCTTCTTGAGAATCGGCAGGTAGGGGAATTCCTTGAGGAGCTCGGGGTCGTCGTAGAGGGATCCAAGGATCGGAGCGTTCGCCTGGGCCTTGAGGGAATAGCGCTGGGAGTCCTCGTTGATCCACCACTTGAGGAACTTCAAGGCGGTTGCCTTGTTCTTGGAACCCTTGGTGATGGCGCAGTTGTGCCCACCCAGGGTCGGCACGAATGGCTTGCCATCGATGCTCGGCAGGGCGGCAACGTCGAACTTGTCCGGCCCCAGGGACTTCTTGTTGTTGGCGTACTGGTAGGGCCACTGACGGTAGAAGAGGAGGTCGCCCTTCTCGAAGGTGTTACGACCGTCCTCCTCCTTCCACTCCAGGGACTCCTTGGGGATGTAGCCCTGGGAGAAGCCGTCGATGAGCCACTGCAGGCCGGCGACCGACTCGGTGGAGTCAACGATGACCTGGGCGTCGTCGTTGTAGAACCCACCTCCGGCGGTGTGGATGAACTCCGAGGCGCAGCAGGTCAGCCCCTCATACTTGGCGAACTGACCGCCGAACCCACCAATGTTCTTGTGCTCGGGCAGAGCCCGGACCTTGTCGATGGCAGCCTTGACCTCCTCCCAGGTCGTGGGGACCGCGACGCCGGCCTGAGCCAGGAAGTCCTTGCGGTAGAACATCACCGGCGCATCGGTGGCATGGGGGACGGCGAAGAGCCTGTCCTTGTAGAGGCCTGTCTTCCAGACGGGTTCCAGGATGTCGTCATTCTTGAGCTCGTCCTCGGGCAGCTCGACCACCCACCGGTTGGCGGCGAACTCGGAGACCCAGACATTGTCCAGGGAGACGACGTCGTAAGCGTTGGAGTTGATCCTGACGGCATTGATGAACGAGGTGCGCTGCTGGTCGGCCTCGGCGGAGAGCTCAATGAGCTTGACCTCCTCACCGGGATGAGCCTTGTTCCACTCATCGATCCTGGCCTGCACCTTGCCACCCGAGTTGTCCTTGCCCTGGACCCAGGTGATTGGTCCAGTGCCTTCGAAGGTGACGGGACCGTCGTCGTCTCCGCGGGAGGTGGAACAGGCCCCGACGGAGGCCAGCACCGCAGCCAGGGCCGAGCCCTGGATGAACTGACGACGGGGTAGGGGTGTCATGTGTGTTTCCTCCTTGAAACTGCTGCGAAGCCCACCGGCTCCGTTCCGGAAGGACCCACATTGTCGACGCGCGTCGACTAGGGCATGAGAGGCACGTTACACATCGGCAACTACCCGGTCAAGTGATTCTCACTCGCCGTCTCGGAATCCTTGAGAGGAACCTCCGAACCGCAGGCTGCCCTCCCACCACCCGCACCCCGTGATCCCCACGAGACCACCGCGTACCGCATGTGAAAACCTCCACAGCACCGCTCTCCTTCTCTCACCTCAACGGTGCGCCGCCCTGACCGTCGCCTGACACAATGAGGCCGTGAGCTCTCACCCCTCCTCGCCCCAGGCCACCAGCACCAGGCCGCCGCGCTATCCCGGCCACATGGCCGGCGGGGTCTCCGGCACTGACATCCCCTTCCAGCCCGAGGCGCACTGGTCGGTTCCGTGGCTGCTCGCCGACCGCATCGCCCGCAGCGGTGACCGGCCGCTCGTGGCCCGCAAGTCGCCGGTGTCGGGGGACTGGCAAGAAGTCTCGGCCCGAGCCTTCGGCGAGGAGGTAGCTCACGTGGCCGCGGGTCTCATCGGCATGGGGCTCGAGGCGGGCACCACCGTCGGCATCATGGCGCACACCTCCTACGACTGGTTCCTCCTGGACATGGCCATCGCCCGCGCGGGCCTCATCTCCGTGCCCATCTACGAGACGAGCTCGGCCGAGCAGGTCGAGTGGATCGTCACCGACGCCGACGTGCGTGTGGTCATCACCGAGAGCGGCACACTGGCCGAGCTCGTGCGCGGCGCCGTCGCCGGTATCGAGCAGCCGGTGAGGGTCCTCGCCCTGGACGCGGACGCGATCACCACCATCGTCCAGGCGGGCTCGGGCGTCAGCCCCTCCCAGGTCGACCAGCGCTCCAACGCCCTCACGGTCGACGACGTCTACTCCATCATCTACACCTCCGGCACCACGGGCCGCCCCAAGGGCGTCGAGCTCACCCACCGCAACGCCGTCGGCATCCCGTATCACGGGGTGCGCTACCTGCCCGGAGTCCTGTGGGGCACCAACGTGCGCCTGCTGCTGTTCCTGCCGCTGGCACACGTCTACGCCCGCTGCCTCCAGCTGCTGTCCCTGGCCGGCGAGGGCGTGCTGGGCCACACCCCCGACGCCAAGACCCTCCTGCCCGACCTGCAGTCCTTCGCTCCCTCCTACATCCTGGCCGTCCCACGCGTCCTGGAGAAGATCTACAACGCCGCCGACGCCAAGGCCGGCAGCGGCGCCAAGCTCAAGCTGTTCCGTTGGGCCGCCAAGGTCGCCATCGCCTACTCCCGCGCTCTGGACACCCCTCAGGGCCCCTCCCGCGGCCTGCGTCGGGCGCACGCCATGGCCGACCGTCTCGTCTTCCGCAAGATCCGGGGACTCATGGGGCCCAACGCCCGTTTCATCATCTCCGGCGGAGGGCCGCTGGGGCAGCGCCTGGGGCACTTCTACCGTGGCCTGGGCCTGGCCATCCTGGAGGGCTACGGCCTGACCGAGACCATCGGCCCGGTCAGTGTCAACACCGACTGGCTCAACAAGATCGGCACCGTCGGTCCGCCCGTCTGCGGCAACGAGATCCGCATCGGTGAGGACGAGGAGATCCAGGTCCGCGGTATCGGAGTCTTCTCCACCTACCACAACAACCCCTCGGCCACCACCGAGGCCTTCACCGCCGACGGCTGGTTCCGCACCGGTGACATCGGCGCCCTCGACGAGGACGGCTACTTGCGCATCACCGGACGCAAGAAGGAGCTCATCGTCACCGCCGGAGGCAAGAACGTCGCACCCTCCCAGCTCGAGGACCGCCTGCGCGGCCACCCGCTCATCAGCCAGGTGCTCGTCATCGGGGACGGGGAGCCCTTCATCTCCGCCCTCATCACCCTGGACAAGGAGATGCTCCCCCAGTGGCTGCGCAACCACGGGCTGGCGGCGATGGACGTGGTTGAGGCCTCCTCCCACCCGCAGGTGCTCGCCGCCCTGGACCGGGCCGTGGCGCGCACGAACCGCGCGGTCTCGCGGGCCGAGTCGATCCGTACCTTCCGGGTGCTGGCCACCGACTTCACCGAGGCCAACGGCCTGCTCACCCCATCGCTGAAGGTCAAGCGCGGCCCGGTCATGGAGGCCCACGCCGACGTCATCGCGGAGATCTACAGCTCCACGCGCAAAGGACCGCAGGAGTAAACGGGAGCAAACCTCGCCGGCGGCCTCGGGCGGGCATACTTGCCACCATGACCGACGCCTCAGTCCGACCGGCCGACCCCAGCCCCTCCGTCTCCTCCGAGGAGCACACCACCGAGCTCCTGGTCCCGGTTCACGACGGCATGACGACGCCCTGGGCGCTGGCCGAGCGCGTGCGCCGCAGCCCCGACGGCGGGCTCATCGCCCGCAAGTCCCCCTTAGGGCGGCGCTGGCGGGAGATGAGCGCCAGCGCCTTCCGCACCCAGGTGCGCGAGGTGGCCGCGGGTCTGGTGGCCCGAGGTCTTCAGCCCGGAGACGCCATCGGCATCATGTCGCACACGTCGTACGAGTGGACGCTTCTGGACTTCGCCGCCTGGGAGGCGGGCCTCGTCGTCGTCCCCGTCTACGAGACCTCCTCAGCCGAGCAGGCCCGGTGGATCCTCACCGACGCCGGCGTCAGGCTCATCGTCGTGGAGAACGAGGCCATGGCCTCCATGGTCGGCGCACTGACCTCCACCGTGCCCGAGCTCGAGAGCCTGCAGGTGCTGTGCATCGAGCGCGAGGACGTCCTGGGGCTCATCAAGGCGGGTCGAGGCGTGGATGCCGGCGAGCTCGACCGGCGCACCGCGGCCCTGACCTCACAGTCCCTGGCCACCATCGTCTACACCTCCGGCACAACCGGCCGCCCCAAGGGCGTCGAGCTCAGCCACGGCAACCTCGTGCACCTGTGCGTCAACGTCTGCCCGCACGTGCCCGAGGTCCTGGGCGGGGCCGAGGTCCGTTTCCTGCTGTTCCTGCCCCTGGCCCACGTGCTCGGCCGGTTCGTGGAGATCGCGGTCGTCTGCTCGCGCGCGGGCGTACTGGGGCACGTGCCCGACGTCCGTAATCTCCTCAACGACCTGGGCTCCTTCCGGCCCACCGCGGTCCTGGCCGTCCCCCGGGTGTTCGAGAAGATCTATAACGCCGCCGATGCCAAGGCGACCGGCGCCAAGCAGAAGGTCTTCCGCCTGGCGGCCAAGACCGCGATCGCGTACTCCCGGGCCCTGGACACCCCGCAGGGCCCGTCACGCCGGCTCAAGGCTCAGCGCGCCGCCTTCGACAAGCTCGTCTTCTCCACCCTGCGCTCCGTACTGGGCGGGCAGGTCACGCACGTGGTCTCCGGGGGCGGGCCTTTGGGCGAGCGCCTGGGGCACTTCTACCGCGGCGCCGGAGTCACCGTCCTGGAGGGCTACGGCCTGACCGAGACCATGGGCCCGTGCAGCGTCAACCTGCCCCAGGCCACCCGGATCGGGACTGTGGGCACCCCGCTGCCCGGCTGCTCGCTCCGCCTGGACGACGACGGGGAGATCCTGGTCCGGGGCATCGGCACCTTCACGGGCTACCACAACAACCCCGAGGCCACGGCCGAGGCCTTCACCGATGACGGCTGGCTGCGCACCGGGGACATCGGCTCCTTCGAAGGTACCGAGGGCTTCCTGCGGATCACGGGGCGCAAGAAGGAGCTCATCGTCACCGCCGGTGGGAAGAACGTCGCCCCGGCCCCTCTGGAGGACCGCCTGCGGGGTCACCCGCTGGTCAGCCAGGTACTCGTCGTCGGGGAGAACCGTCCCTGCATCGGTGCGCTACTCACCCTGGATGCGGAGATGCTGCCACTGTGGCTGTCCTCCCACGGCCTGGAGGAGATGACCGTCGTCGACGCCGCCCGGGACCCGCGGGTCCGCGCCGCCCTGGAGAAGGCGGTGGCCCGGGCCAACGAGGCGGTCTCACGGGCGGAGTCAATCCGCACCTTCGAGGTGCTGCCCACGGACTTCACCGTGGCCAACGGCTTGCTGACCCCCTCGCTCAAGGTACGCCGCGCCGAGGCGGAGAAGCGCTTCTCGGCCGAGATCGAGGCTCTCTACACGCGCACGCCGCTCATCCCCGGCACCACCGTCTCACCGTCGCAGGACTGAAGGCCGCCGTGAGAGCCCACCGGGCTCGGCCCGCCGGCTGCTCCGGGGCCATCCTTCTGGCCCGCCTCAACGGCTCGTGTCGCTGCGAGTCACCGAGAGCTCACCTGACCGGATACCTCCGGCGGTTCCTACAGTTCGGTCTGCTTGGCCCGCTCGGCCTCGTGGTCGTCGCGGATCTCCTCGTGGTGCTGGATGACCTCGGCGACGATGAAGGTGAAGAACTTCTCGGCGAAGATCGGGTCCAGGCCGGACTCCACGGCCAGGGACCGCAGACGCGCCACCTGCTGCCGCTCGCGCCCGGGGTCGGCCGGCGGCAGGTCCAGTTGGGCCTTGAGCAGGCCCACTTGCTGAGTGCAGCGGAAGCGCTCAGCCAGGAGATGGACGAGGGCGGCGTCGAGGTTGTCGATGGTGGCCCGATAGACGGCCAGCTGAGGGGGGACGCCGCCCTGCTCCTCGCTCATGCGGTCCGGCTCCGCTCCCCCATCTTGTTCGTCGAGCGCAGCGTTCCCGAACCGGACTGGTAGCTGGGCTTGCCGGTACCCCTGACGGCATCGGCGTCGACGACGACGCGCCCGACCTCAGGCAGGGAGGGAACCTCGAACATGGCCTGTCCCAGGACCTCCTCGACGATGGAGGTCAGTCCCCGGGCGCCGGTCTTGCGCTCCAGAGCGAGGGAGGCCACCGCCTCAATAGCGGCATCGGTCAGCTCGAGTTCGACGCCGTCGAGACTGAAGAGGTACTGGTACTGAGAGACCAGAGCGTTCTTGGGCTCGGTCATGACGCGCACGAGCTCACGCACCCCCAGGTCCTGAACCGTGGCGATGACGGGCAGGCGGCCGATGAACTCGGGGATGAGGCCGAACTTGTGAAGGTCCTCGGGGCGCACCGGTGAGGTGAAGACGTCCTGCGATCCTGTGCTGCCGGTCAGCTGCGCCCCGAAGCCCACCATCTGGGCCCCGGACTCCTTGCGCTGACGCTGGCGCACGATCTCCTCGATACCGGCGAAGGCGCCTGCGGCAATGAAGAGAATATTGGTGGTATCGATCTCCAGGAACTCCTGGTGCGGGTGCTTGCGCCCGCCGCCGGGCGGCACGGAGGCCGTCGTCCCCTCAATGATCTTGAGCAGGGCCTGCTGGACGCCCTCACCCGAGACGTCGCGGGTGATCGACGGGTTCTCCGCCTTGCGACCGATCTTGTCGATCTCGTCGATGTAGATGATGCCCTTCTCAGCGCGCTTGACGTCGCCGTCGGCGGCCTGGATGAGCTTGAGGAGGATGTTCTCCACGTCCTCGCCGACATACCCCGCCTCTGTCAGAGCCGTGGCATCGACGATGGCGAAGGGGACGTCGAGGAGGCGGGCCAGGGTTCGGGCCAGGTGAGTCTTACCGGTTCCGGTGGGCCCCAGCAGGAGGATGTTGGACTTGCCCAGCTCAAGGCCGTCCCCCTCGGCCACGGAGCGCTCCTTGACCTGGACGCGCTTGTAGTGGTTGTAGACCGCCACGCTCATGGCGCGCTTGGCAGCCTCCTGACCGATGACGTACTGGTTGAGGAAGTCGAAGATCTCCTGGGGCTTGGGCAGCTCGAGAGGAACTCCGGCGCCTGAGTCGCTCAGCTCCTCGTCGACGATCTCATTGCACAGCTCGATGCACTCGTCGCAGATGTAGACACCGGGCCCGGCGATGAGCTTCTTGACCTGCTTCTGGCTCTTGCCGCAGAAGGAGCACTTGAGCAGATCCACACTCTCAGCGTTACGTGCCACAGTTTCCTCCAGGTTCGTCATCGGCCCCCGCGCCCGGGCGGCCCTGCGTCAGCCTACGGGCTCAGACGGCAGGTGCGCCGAGTGCATGGCGGCGTGTCCAGTCCGCAATATGCCACGTTGGGCGCCACGCTGCCAGGGTTTGCTGGACTTATTTCCACCGGCTGCGTGTGTGGCGCTCCCACCGGTCATGGGAGGGAGCGCCACACACGGCCTCAGCACGGCACTGAAGGCCCGGCCTGCATCCCGGCACTCCTCAGGAGGAGTGCGGAGAGGCCGGGGCCTTGCGGGACGTGAGCACCTGGTCCACGATCCCGTACTCCTTGGCGGCGGCAGCCGTGAGAATCTTGTCGCGCTCGAGGTCGGCGTGGATCTTCTCGCGGTCCCGTCCGGTGTGCGCGGCCAGAGTGTCCTCCAACCAGGAGCGCATGCGGTCGATCTCATTGGCGACGATCTCGATGTCGCTGGCCTGGCCCTGCATCCCCTCCATGGCGGGCTGGTGGATGAGGACGCGCGCGTTGGGCAGGGCCAGACGCTTGCCCTCGCTGCCGGCGGCCAGGAGCACGGCGGCGGCGGAGGCCGCCTGCCCCAGGCAGACGGTCTGCACCTGCGGCTTGATGTACTGCATGGTGTCGTAGATGGCCGTCAGCGCCGTGAAGGATCCGCCGGGACTGTTGATGTACATGGTGATGAGACCGTCTGGGTCCTGGGACTCCAGGACCAGGAGCTGGGCCATGATGTCGTCGGCGGAGGCGTCGTCGACCTGGACACCCATGAAGACGATACGGTCCTCGAAGAGCTTGGCGTAGGGGTCCTGACGCTTGAAGCCGTAGGCGGTCCGCTCCTCGAACTGGGGCAGCACGTAACGGGCCTGCGGCATGGCACCGGCCTGGCGGGCGATGGCCTCGAAGTAGGGACGGGTCGAGGACATGTCAGTTGTCTCCGTTCTGCTTGCCGATCTCCCGGCTGGAGCGCACGATGTGGTCGACGAATCCGTACTCCAGGGCCTCCTGGGCCGAGAACCAGTGGTCACGGTCGGAGTCGGCGATGATCTCCTCCACCGTGTGCCCGGTGTTGGCTGCGGTGATCTCCGCGAGCTCCTGCTTCATCTTGATGATGAGGTCGGCGTTGATGCGGATGTCGGTGGCCGAGCCCCCGGCACCACCGGAGGGCTGGTGCATGAGCACGCGGGCGTGGGGGGTGAGGTAGCGCTTGCCCTTGGCGCCGGCCGACAGCAGGTGCTGCCCCATGGAGGCGGCCAGCCCCGTGGCCACGGTGGCGACGTCGGGCTGGACGTACTGCATGGTGTCGTAGATGGCCATGCCGGCGGTCACCGAGCCGCCGGGGCTGTTGATGTAGAGGTAGATGTCCCGCTCGGGATCCTCGGCGGCCAGCAGCAGCATCTGGGCGCAGATGGCGTTGGCGTTGTCGTCACGCACCTCGGAGCCGAGCCAGATGATGCGCTCCTTGAGGAGGCGGTTGTAGATGGAGTCGGTCAACCCCAGACCCGCGCCTGCGGCGTCGGCTGCCTGGGGAGGGGCGACCGCAGCGGGTGTGTAGAGCTCGCTCACGTCAGTCCTCTCATGGTCGGTGTCACCAACGCTAACGCGACCCCCTCGGCCACCATGCCCGCCGTCGCACCCTTTTCGCCCACGGCGCAGGTGTGGCGACCACGGGGCGTATATCCTCGAGCCTCCTCGCGATCACGACACCATCCCCGACGGTCAGCACCTCAGCAGATCGCGCCCCTCAGTCTTGTCACCAGTACTGTCTGCCATAGCAGCATCATCCGACGCCCGGCACACCGTCACCTCGGGACGCGCTCGGCCCAGCCCTCACAGCCCCACAACCCTCACAGTCCTGTCCACCCAACACCGTAGGAGAACACATGTCCCCCTCATCCAGCACCCCCTCCACCGAGTCCCTGTTCCGACTCGGCCTCAACGCCGCCCTGCCCATCTCCGAGGAGGCGACCACCTCACGAGTCGTCGTCAACAACGAGATTCTGCGCACCGTCGTCTTCACCTTCGACGCCGGTCAGGTCCTCACCGAGCACTCCTCCCCCAGGGCGGTGATCGTCACGCTCCTGGAGGGCGAGATGGACTTCTCCATCGGCGAGCGCACCGAGCGGATGGGCGCCGGGGACGTCATCTACCTGGCACCCGGTGACCGTCACGCGCTGACGGCCGTGATGCCGTGCCGCATGCAGCTGGTGATGGTCGACGTCGACAAGGCCGCAGCAGCGAACGAGAAGTAGCCCGGGAGCGGGCAACCGCCTACCGATCGGGAGCCGTCCGACTGACGGCCACCACCGCGCGGGATGGGGGCGAGGTGCCGAGCCTTCGCCCCCATCCCGTTTCCTTGTGAGTTCCACTAAGTCGAGCACCTCATCCGGCCGCAGTACAGACGCTGGACGACCAGGCACCACCTGACGTATCGCGCCCGGTGTCGCGGATCACTCGCACACACAGGCGCGAGACGACGGTAAGCCAACTCACCCTTCCTTGTAGGAAAACTAAACCTTCCATCGGATAGGTTGTGGGCGCCCGAGATCTTGACGTGACCCGCTTCCCACACCGTGGCATCGGTGAGGGCGGCGTGGCACCATCGAATTTATCCGACCGATAGCACTGGAGTGTCCGCCTGCCTGACGACACCAAAGCCCTTCGGCCCAGGCTTCACTCCGACGTCAGTCAGCCACATTCTTTCACGATTCAATAACCCCGTCCCTGCTCGAACAACACGTCTTTTCCGCTTGCCGCACCACCCAGTAAGGGGCTACTCGTGTTCAGCACGTTCGCACAATTCCATGCATCAGAGAGGACCACTGCATGATCGTCATCACCCTGCTGGTGGGAATCCTGTTCTGGATCGGAATTGACATCTGGGCCGGCATCACCTCGAAGTGGTATAAAGCCGTGGAGCTGAATCCGAACATCACCTCGGACGACTTCAGCGTCCTGGTACCGATCTACGGCAACGTCAAGTACTTGCAGAACGCGGATTATCTGCGCCCTTATGGAGATCGAGTAGTCCTGTGCACCACATCTGGTGAGTCCGAGGAGTTCTACCGCGACCTTGAGGACATCGCCATTCGCTACGGGTTCAGAATCTTCCGCAGCAACTACGTCCCGCGGAAGGTAGGCCGCAAGCGGAGCACCTCGGGAATCACCCGGGACACGGTTGTCCGCGACGCACTGCTGGCCGCCCCCCTCAACTCCTACATCGTCTGCCTTGACGCCGATACTACGGCGCAGGAGCCTCTGACCCACATCATTGGCGCCCTGGTGGCCAATAAGGCCGACTTCGCCTCGGTCACCATCGTGCCTCAGAAGAAGGGGCCCTTCATCGTCCAGATGCAGCGCCACGAGTACGTAGTCTCGATGCGCGCACGCAGAATCATGCCGTGGCTGCTCAGCGGAGCCCTTCACATCGGCAAGACCGACGTCATGCGCCAGATCATGGCCCGCCACTCACTGTTCTTCCAGGGCAATGACATCGAGTCCGGGATTATCGGAGACGCACTGGGATACAAGGCCGTTCACATTCTTGCCCACGTCAACACCAACGCGCCCGACACCCTGTACTCCTGGTGGCGCCAGCGAATCGCCTGGAGCGGCGGTTCCTTCAGGCTTTTCATCATCAACTTCAGATTCGTCTTCCAGCACCCCTTCCTGTGGCTGTACAGCGGCATCGTGGTCATCAGCATGTTCGTGCTCAGATGGATAGCCGTTGTCAATCCCGGATGGACACTTCTGCTGGCACTGTTCATCTACTACGCCGCTATCGTGTGGCTTCACTGGGACCACGGCAACAAGTGGCTGATCTTCCAGCCCTTCTACTGCCTCTTCGTCAGTCTCATCGTGGTTCCCATCGGGGTCGCCTACTATTTCAAGATGGCGATTCCTGAACGCAATTTCGGAGTCATTCGCCCCAAGCGCAAGGACCTCGTCACAGCGGGCTGATCCTCATCCCGGACGCATCCCGGTCAACGCGAGAGAGGTCATCCCGACAACACTCCCCCGCACGGCAACGGGCCCACCTTCCAGAAGAAGGTGGGCCCGTCTGTTCAGCTTGGGGGCCGTCCCACGTGAGCGGGGAACGCGCCTCAGCTCATACGCGCCTTGAACGCCGTGGGCTCACTCGGCGTCCTCGCCCTCAGCGGCAACGGCTGCGGCCTGAGCTGCCGCGGCGGCGTCGTCCTCGTCGGAGCCGATGAAGGCGGACAGGTCCACGGTCTCGCCCTTGGAGTCAACCACAGCTGCCTGGCGCAGCGCCATGGCCAGAGACTTGTTGCGAGCGACCTCGGAGACGAAGGCGGGAATCTGCCCGGCCTGCTGAGCACCCTGGAGGAACTGGGCGGGCTCCATGCCGTACTGCTGGGCGGTCTGGAAGAGGAACTCCAGCAGCTCGTCCTGCGCCACACCGACCTTGAGGTCCTCAGCCAGGACATCGAGGATGATCTGGTCGCGCACACCGTTGACGATGTCCTCGCGGATCTCCTTGGCGTGCTCCTCGTCGCCGTCCTTGCCCTCGGCCCGCAGGTGCTGGGCGACCTCGGCCTCGACAACGGCCTCGGGGACGTCGAAGGCGACCTCGCTGCGCAGGTGCTCGAGGAGGGCGTCACGGGCGGCGACCGCCTGCTCGCCGGTCTTGCGCTCGGTGACCTGCTTGACGAGGTCCTCGCGCAGCTCCTCGACGGTGTCGAACTCGGAGGCGAGCTGGGCGAACTCGTCGTCGACCTTGGGCAGCTCACGCTGCTTGACGGCAGTGGCGGTCACCGTGACCTCGGCCTGCTCACCGGCGTGCTCCCCGCCGGCCAGCTCGGTGGTGAAGGTGGCGGACTCGTCGGTCTTCAGGCCGCGCAGGGCGGTGTCCAGGCCCTTGAGCATGTTGCCCTTGCCGATCTCGTAGGAGACGCCCGAGATGGAGTCGACCTCCTCGCCGTCGATGACGGCCTTGAGGTCAATGGTGACGAAGTCACCGGTCTTGGCCTTGCGGCCCACGGACTTCAGGGAGCCGAAGCGGGCACGCAGGTTGTCCAGCTCGGTGTCGACGTCCTCATCGGTGACCTCGACGGCGTCCACGGTCAGCTTGGCCTTGCTCAGGTCCGGCAGCTCGATGACGGGGCGAACAGTGACCTCGGCGGTGAAGGCCAGCTGGCCGCCATTCTCGCCGGTGGCGTTGGGCAGCTCGACGACGTCGACCTCGGGCTGGAGCATGGGGACCCGCTCGGCCTCGGTGATGGCGTCCCGGTAGAAGTCGGAGAGCTTGTTGTTGACGGCCTCCTGGATGACGGTCCCACGGCCGACGCGCTGGTCGATGACCCGGTTGGGGACGTGACCGCGACGGAAGCCGGGGACCTGGATCTGGGAGCCGATCTCCTTGTAGGCGGCATCCAGGCTGGGCTTGAGCTCCTCATAGGGGACCTCAACGGTCAGCTTGATGCGACTGGGGTCAAGATTCTCGACAGTGGTCTTCACGGGGGTTGCTCCCAAGGTCTGAGTTCTGCGGTAACACCGACGCACTCGGAGGCGCTCGGTGGACGCGCGTCTGTGGCGTCAATCCGTGCCATCTTAGGGCAAACGGACAGTGGGATCGACGCTGGGTCCGCACCTGGCGCATGAGTCTGGACACAGGAGGTGGCACCGGGCACGGTCGTCGTGATCGTGGGCCGCATCGGCATACTCACGGGCCATGCATCCGCCTCGACGCGCACCTGAATGCGGTCTGCGCACAGGCCGTCCGACCACGGGACGAAGAGTCGGGCTGGCGGGATTTGAACCCGCGGCCCCCTGCTCCCAAAGCAGGTGCGCTACCAAACTGCGCCACAGCCCGTGACGTGACGAAAGGGGCCGCCGAGGAGCGGCCCCTTTCGGCTCACAGAGCGGGTGACGGGAATCGAACCCGCGCAATCTGCTTGGAAGGCAGAGGCTCTACCATTGAGCTACACCCGCATGGATGAAGGGTTTCATCCCTCCACCAGCAGCCTCACTGCTCGATGAGGCCCTCCTTGTATGCCCGCGCCAGACGGCGAGGGACGGAGATCTCGCGGCCCTGGACGCGGATGGTGTTGAGCTCGGTGAGCTTGGCCTTCCACTGTGAGCGGCGGTTGCGGGTGTTGCTGCGGGACATCTTCCGCTTCGGCACTGCCATGGGCCCGCTCCTCTCTCGTGAACCTTGGGGATCGGATGACCCCTCGAAACTGGACCGAGGGACACCATAACGACATCGCCGGGACCGCTTCCAGTCCAGGAGCGCCTCAAGGCGTGTGACATCGGTCCCGCGCCCGCCCCGTGCGAGGATCCTGCCATGGCCCCGCACGCCCCTCGCACACCATCGCACCAGCAGTCTCAGGAGCAACCATCTCCCGGGTTCATCACCCTGGACCGCGGCGAGCAGCCCGAGATCGACCTGGAGATCAAGAAGTCCCACTTCCTGGCACGCGCCTGCCGCACGGACTCCATGGACGAGGCCCGGAGCTTCATTGCGGACGTGCGCTCCACCTACCCCGACGCGCGCCACCACTGCTCGGCGCTAACACTCACTGATCTCTCCGACGGACACGCCCTGGCCGCTCCACCCACCGAGCGCTCCAACGACGACGGCGAGCCCTCCGGCACGGCCGGACAGCCCATGCTCGACGTCCTGAGGGGAACGGGACTGGCCAACACGACCGTCGTCGTCACCCGGTACTTCGGCGGAACGCTCCTAGGGACCGGCGGACTGGTGCGCGCCTACTCCGAGGCGACCGCTCAGGCGCTGCAAGCGGCTGCACGGGTCACCCTGACCCGGCTTCATCTGTGGGACCTGCGGGTTCCGGTGGCTCAGGCCGGCAGGATCGAGGCGGAGCTGCGCTCCCGCAACCCCGCCACGGCATCGGGACCGACGGCGGAGGGTGGGACGACCGCCCCGGCCCCGACCATTCGCGTCGAGGAGACGATCTGGGGACCGACCCACGCGGTCCTCGTGCTGGCCACGTCCTGCGCCGATCCCGAGCTCCTGCATGCCCCGCTGGCGGCCCTGACCCGCGGCGAGGGGGCAGCAGAACCGGCCGGCAGCCGACTGGTGGAGGTCCCCGTGCCCCCGGCCTGAAGCCCAAGGCCGAGCTCCCCCACTCCCCCGGATACGCTCACCCGACACCCGCGGGCTCGGCCGTGCTCGCGACCACGATGCGAGCAGATACCGGACGGATGTGGCAATCACCATCGGAGGCGGGGTAGGGTTCAACCAACAGCCGGGGCACCACGCCCCGGATGAGCAGTTAACGCCCGGGTAGGCGCAGCCAGTCGCCCTGAGGAACTAAGGAGGACCCATGATGGTTGAGGCCGTCATGCGCACCATGTCCTCGCCCTCCATGCCCATTGCGCCCGCGTGCTGCTGCTGCCGGTGTCGGTAGAGCGCCAGGCCACGACATCTGTGCGCGTACCGCTGCGCGCATGCCCGGCGCTCCCGGAGCAGGCGGTCACCCCTGCTGTTCGAGCCACTCCTTATGACGTGGCCCCCTGACGGACGCGGACCGTCCCACTTCTTTTCTCTTACGAGTCCTCGTGGGCCCGACGTCGCCTCATCACGCGGCACCGCCGGTCGCCATCACCACAGGGCTCACCCAACCCACACTCGAAGGACATCACTATGACGTACGCACCCGACGCAACCGCTCTGGTCGGCAACACTCCCCTGGTCCGCATCAACCGCGTCACCGACGGCGCCCCCGCCACCGTCCTGGCCAAGGTGGAGGCCTTCGAGCCGGCCGCCTCGGTCAAGGACCGCATCGCCCTGTCCATCGTGCGCGCCGCGGAGGCCTCCGGTGACCTCAAGCCCGGTGGCACCATCGTGGAGGCGACCTCCGGGAACACCGGCGTCGGCCTGGCCATGGTAGGAGCGGCCCTGGGGTACAAGGTCATCATCACCATGCCCGAGACCATGTCCAAGGAGCGCCGGGCCATCATGCGCGCCTTCGGTGCGGAGCTGGTGCTGACCACCGAGGGAGGCGTGGCCGGCGCGGTCAAACGGGCCGAGGAGATCCAGGCCGCCACCCCCAACTCGATCCTCGCCTCCCAGTTCGCCAACCCGGCCAACCCCAAGGTTCACCGCGAGACCACGGCTCGGGAGATCCTGGAGCAGACCGGGGGCGACATCGACGTCTTCGTGGCCGGCATCGGCACCGGGGGCACACTGACCGGAGTGGGCCAGGTTCTGCGCCAGGAGAAGCCCGGGGTGAAGATCTACGGCGTCGAACCCTCCGAGTCCCCGCTGCTGAGCGAGGGCCAGGCCGCTCCCCACAAGATCCAGGGCCTGGGCCCCAACGTGGTTCCCAAGATCCTTGACCAGGGCATCTGGGACGAACTGCTCCACATCGAGTCCGACGTCGCCATCACTTACGCTCGCCGGGCCGCTGCGGAGGAGGGTCTCCTGGTGGGGATCTCCTCGGGCGCCGCTCTGGCCGCCGCCAGCGAGCTGGCCAGGCGCCCTGAGTTCGAGGGCAAGACCATCGTCACCGTCCTGCCTGACACCGGTGAGCGCTACCTGTCCACGCCCTTGTTCAAGGACTTCCTCGACTGACTCCCCCGACGGCGGCGAACCTGGGAACAGGTGAGCCGCCGTCGGTGTTGTCACCGGCGCAGCGGGCGAGGTGAAGGCTCACCAGCCGACCTGAGCCGCACCGTCACCCATCACAGGAGCACACCATGCACAACTCCCAGCGGTCCCTCCTGGACCTGGCCCGCGAGGACCTGGCCACGGCTCGCAAGCGCGACCCCGCCGCCCGCTCCAGCGTGGAGGTGGCCCTCCTCTACCCGGGTGTCCACGCCCTGTGGGCGCACCGGGCGGCTCACAAGCTGTGGCACAAGGGGTACCGATTCGCGGCGCGCGCCCTGTCTCAAGCGGCCCGCAACTTCACCGGTATCGAGATCCACCCGGCCGCGACGATCGGTGAGCGCTTCTTCATTGACCATGGCATGGGCGTGGTCATCGGTGAGACTGCGGAGGTCGGCGACGACGTCCTGCTGTTCCACGGAGTGACTCTGGGCGGGGTGTCAATGAGTCCGGGCAAGCGCCACCCCACCATCGGCAACAACGTGCAGATCGGCGCGGGTGCCAAGGTCCTGGGACCGGTCACCGTCGAGGACGGGGCCAAGGTGGGGGCCAACGCGGTCCTGGTGAAGAACCTCCCGCAGGGTCATGTCGCCGTGGGCGTGCCCAGTCGGGCCCGCGACCCCCGCACCGACCCGGAGCTCATGATGGACCCGACCATCTACATCTGAGCCGCCTCCCAGCATCCCAGCGGGCACCCGGGGGCCGCCTCACGCCCGTCCCTCGCGTGCTCCTCAAGCGCCCGGCTGTGCCCTGGTGCGCCCGGTGGGCGCACCAGGGCACAGCTGTCAGCGGGCGATCACTCCGGCGGCCAGGTCGCGCAGGCGCTTGAAGACCCGACCGCCGGAGGCGCGTGAGCCGTCATGCTCGTACTCGCTGGTGATCCAGGTGCGCAGGCCGGGGATGAGCGCGGCCGTCTCCAGGGATGTGGTCATCGGCACGAACACGTCGCGGGCGTAGACGGCAGCCGCCCCGGGAGTCGTCGTGGCCTTGAGGCGGGCCGGGTCGTAGAGCGCCGGCCACTCCTGCGCGGCCAGGAGGTCGGCCACCTCCAGCCAGGGGCGCAGACCGGCGTCCTCGACGAAGGCCTCACGGCGCACGTGCTCGCCTGTCAGCAGGGTGGGATCGTCGTCGAAGACCGCGGGGCGCACCCGCTGCGCGGCCCAGTCGGTGGTGCCGGCGTCGGCCCAGCAGGACTCGTGGATGACGGCGTAGAGCGGGAACCTGCCGCCGAAGGGCAGGCACTGCCCCAGGTCGTAGCGGAAGGCCCAGGAGTCGGGGTCGCGCTCCAGGAGGTAGTGGATCGTGTCCGCTCCCCCGGCCCCGCCCAGCAGGGCGCCGAGCGAGCGCAGGCGCTCGGGTCCTACGAAATCCCCTCCCGCCGTCCTCAGCTCACCCCGACCGGCCTTCTCAACCAGGGACGCCATGCGGTCGCGGTCCTGGGGGAAGCGGGTGTAGTACTCCTCGCTCTTGAGGCGCATCGCCTCGTAGCTGAGGGCGTAGACCTCGTCAATGCTGTGCCCGACGGCGGGCAGGCCGCCGGTGATGTAGACCTTCTCCAGGCTCCGGGCGTGCTCGGAGAGGTACCGGGTGACGCAGAACCCTCCGAAGGACTGGCCCAGCAGGCTCCAGCGCTCCAGGCCCAGAGCGCGGCGCAGGTCCTCGCAGTCCTCGACGATCTCATCGGCGCGCAGGTGAGTGAGCAGCCGGGCGGTGTCTGCTGGGGTGCCGGCGGCATCGGGCCGGTCCACCGGGCTGGAGGCTCCGGTGCCGCGCTGGTCGACGAGGATGAGTCGGTGGTGCTCGAGGATCGCACCGATCCAGCCGAGCCCGGAGTCGGCACTGGGACGGGGTGCCTCGCAGCCCGGCCCGCCCTGAAGGAAGACCAGTGGCGGCCGGGAGACCGGGTCGATGCCCACGGCTGAGATCTCACGGGCGTAGACGGTGATGGACTCCGTCCCGTCGGGGGCTGAGTCCCCCTGCCCGCTGCGGTCCAGGGGAACGGTCAGGTGGTGGTCGCGGGTCAGCAGGCCGGCGGTCGAGGAGGACCAGCTCGAGGAGTGCAGGGCGGGCGAGGCGTTCGACATGCCGCCACCTTAGTGGGACCCGGAGGGTCTCCAGCCGGTTTCAGTGGGCCTGACAGGTCGGGCACCAGAAGAGCCTGCGGGAGGCGACCTCCCGCTCCGCCACCGGGGTCCCGCAGCGCAGGCATGGACGGCCGGTGCGGTGGTACACGTACCACCGGCCGGCCTCGGGGTCGTCAGGTGGCAGGGGGGCGGGGACGTCGTCGAGGTCGACGGTGGTGATGAAGCCGGTGGCCACCCCGTACTCCATGAGAGGACGCAGGTCCTCCCAGATGGCCCGCAGCCGCTCCTGGCTGATGCGGTTGCCCGCTCGGAAGGGCGAGACCCCGACCCGGAAGAGCGTCTCGGCCCGGTAGATGTTGCCGGCTCCGGAGATGACGGACTGGTCCATGAGCAGCTCCCCGATGCTCTTGCGCCGCGAGCGCGCCTTGGCCACGAAGGCCTCCACGTCGCCGTCAGCGCGCAGCGGGTCCGGGCCGAGGCGACGGCGGACAGCGGCCACGCCCTCGGCGTCCAGCAGCTCGCAGGCCGCCGGTCCGGTCAGGTCGGCCACCCCGTGCTCGCCGAGCAGCCGCAGCCGCACCGCGCCACGCGGCTCGGGAGGCTCCCACTCCTCGGGGGCGGGCCCGTGTGTGGCTGTGCCCTGCCCCTCGGCTTCGAGGCTCCCGCCGTTCAGCCCGGTCAGGGCCGACCCTCCCCCACCTTTGAGGGCGTGCTCGCCACGCTCACCGACGCGGCGACGCGGCGCCCCGATGGCGTGTGGCGCTGTGAACTCACGGTCGCCGTCGAAGGTCCATGCCCCGTAGAGGCCCAGGTGGATCCGCAGCCAGGTGACGGAGGCGTCGTCGAGGGACATGTCGGCGCGGGGGCCGAAAGGCAGGAAGAGGTGCTTGCCGTGGGCCTGGCTGCCCAGGAGGACCTGACCGTCAAGACGGCTCGCCCCGTCGGCGAAGCGCCCCTGCGGCGAGCGCACGCGCAGGCTCTGACCGCCGTAGAGCTCGTCAAGGGCGGCGGCGAGCCGGTGGATGGTGTGCCCCTCCGGCATGCTCAGGCCCCGGTGGGGGCGCCGGTGGGATCAGCCGCTGGAGCGGGGGCGTCATGAACGCGGCTCTCGTAGTCGGTGAGCTGGGCGATGCGACGCACGTGGCGCTCATCGCCGCTGAAGGGCTCGGCGAGAAAAGCATCGATGATCGCCAGGCCCGCCCCCAGATCGTGCATGCGACCGCCCAGCGCGACGACGTTGGCGTTGTTGTGCTGGCGGGCGAGCCTGGCGGTCTCGATCGACCAGGCCAGGGCGGCACGCACCCCGTCCACCTTGTTGGCGGCGATCTGCTCCCCGTTGCCGCTGCCCCCGAGAACAATGCCGAGGCTCCCGGCGTCGGCCACGACGGCCTCCCCGCAGGCCAGGCAGAAGGCGGGGTAGTCGTCATCCGGGTCGTAGGAGTGGGCTCCATGGTCGATGACGGTGTGCCCCTGCTCCCTCAAGTGCGCGCTCACGGCGCTCTTGAGCTCATAACCGGCGTGGTCGGAGGCGATATGGATGCGCATGGGCAGAATTGTGCCTCACGCGAACAGCGCTTCGCACCATGAGGCAATGGGCGCCGTCGGGACGCCTGAGAGCAGCGGAGCGGGTTAGCGTGTCCGCTATGACTGACGCCTGCGCGACCTCACCGACTCCCACCGGCCTCGCATCGGACTCACCGGCTCAGCGCTCCCAGCCGGCGAGCAGCTCCCCCGCCACCGACGCGGTCCTCGCCGGCGTGCTGGAGACGGCGCACACCGACACCTCGGTGCGCCCCCAGGACGACCTGTTCCGTTTCGTCAACGGCCAGTGGCTTGCGACCGCCGAGATCCCGGCGGACCGTCCCAGCAGCGGCGCCTTCACCACCTTGCGCGACGAGGCCGAGGCCGCCTGCCGCCAGATCGTCGAGGAGCTCGCCGAGCAGTTCTCCTCCGTGGCGCCCGAGGGGGCCCCGGATGTCCTGACCACCAACCGGGGCCGAGTCGGTGCCCTCTACAAGGCCTTCATGGACGAGGCCCACCTGGAGGAGCTCGGGGCCGAGCCGCTGGCTGAGGAGCTGGCGCCGGTGCTGGGCGCCTCCTCCAAGGAGGAACTGGCCCGAGCGCTGGGAGAGATGACGCCCGTCGGCTTCATGGGCGTGGTCGGCGCGGATGTCGAGGTGGACATCAACGACCCGGAGCGCTACACGAGCTGGGTGGGGCAGTCGGGACTGGGACTGCCGGACGAGTCCTACTACCGGGAGGAGGCTCAGGCCCCGCTGCGCCAGGCCTACGTGACGCACGTGGCCAGGATGATGGCGCTGGCGGGCCTGACGGACTCCTTCGGCGCCTCGGGTGAGGACCTCGCCGAACGGGTCATGGCCGTGGAGACCGCCCTGGCCAAGGGCCACTGGGACCGCGTCACCTGCCGCGACGTGGAGAAGATGAACAACCCGATGTCCTGGCAGCAGATCGTGGACTCGGCCCCAGGCCTGCCCTGGGACGAGTGGCGCGAGGGGATCCGTGCGGCCGCCCGGAGCGCCGGTGTCGAGCAGACCTCCTTCCTCGAGGAGGCCATCGTCACCCAGCCCGACTACCTCCCCCACGCAGCAGGCGTCTGGCAGGAGACCGACCTGGAGGATCTCAAGGCCTGGGTGGCCTGGCACGTCGTTCACGGACGGGCCAGCCTGTTGTCGGGGGCCTTCGTGGAGGAGAGCTTCGACTTCTACGGCCGCACGCTCCAGGGGACCGACGAGCTGCGGCCCCGCTGGAAGCGCGGCGTCGGCCTGGTGGAATCCTGCCTGGGTGAGGCACTGGGCGAGATCTACGTGGAGCGCCACTTCCCGCCGTCGCACAAGTCGGCGATGGAGGCCCTGGTGGGCAGGCTCATCGAGGCCTACCACCAGTCCATCTCCTCGCTGGAGTGGATGAGTCCAGCCACGCGGGAGCGGGCCCTGGAGAAGCTGGCGCTGTTCACCCCGAAGATCGGCTACCCGGTGCGCTGGCGCGACTACTCCGCCGTCGAGGTCGTCCCCGGGGACGTCCTGGCCTCGGTGCGCAGCGTGGAGCGGGCCGACATGGCCTACTCGCTGAACAAGCTGACCAAGCCGGTGGACCGCGACGAGTGGCACATGACCCCTCAGACGGTCAACGCCTACTACAACCCCACCATGAATGAGATCGTCTTCCCCGCGGCGATCCTTCAGCCTCCCTTCTTCGACCCGCAGGCCGACGACGCCGTGAACTACGCGGGGATCGGCGCTGTCATCGGTCACGAGATCGGCCACGGCTTCGATGACCAGGGCTCGACCTTCGACGGCACCGGAAAGGTCAGCGACTGGTGGACCCAGGAGGACCGGGAGGCCTTCACCGAACGCACGAGCGCGCTTATCAGCCAGTACGACGCCTACACGCCCGAGGTCGTCGTCGCCAAGCACCGGGAGGCGGGCACGGCGCAGGAGGAGATCCCGCACGTCAACGGTGCTTTGACCATCGGGGAGAACATTGGTGACCTGGGTGGCCTGGGCATCGCCCTCAAGGCCTACTCCCTGGCCCTGGCCGACGCCGGCATCCCTTCAGTGGATGAGGCTCCTGTCATCGACGGGCTCACCGGCCTGCAGCGCTTCTTCTACTCCTGGGCACGGATCTGGCGCTCCAAGAGCCGTCCGGACTACGCGGAGCTTCTCCTGACCGTCGACCCGCACTCGCCGGCGGAGTTCCGTTGTAACGGAATCGTGCGCAATGTGGATGCCTTCTACAAGGCCTTCGCGGTGGATTCCGACGACGCCTTGTGGTTGTCACCAAACGAGCGGGTCTCTATTTGGTAAACGGCCCGGTCGCTCGGATTCAAGCCCCAGGGTCCGAAACTCGTTGCCCTACTTAGAAGAATCCACAACTACTCCCGACTGAGGTCGATACCTCATTCACAAAAAACCGTAGAACCTCGCCCTGAGGAACGCTAGGGTGGGGACAACGCGGTGACACCCCGACTCACCGGTTGCCACCTATCCCCCTATATCTAGGAGTACTCATGCGTCTCGGACGCCCCCTGGCCGCCGCGAGCGTGATGGCCGCCGCCATCGGCGCCTCCCTTGCCGCCTCCCCCGCCCTGGCCGGCGACTCCCTCGCCTTCAAGTTCGCCGAGGACCAGCAGGTCATCGTCAACCCCTCGGACACCGCCTTCTCGGTGTCGGGCACCGGCTGCACCGGCAAGGACGCGGCTGTCGGCATCGCCCTCCACACCTCGAAGGGCGAGATGTCCACCATCGTGAAGGCCACCCCCGACGCCGAGGGCAACTGGTCCACCACGCTGAACATCCCCGAGCTGGTCAAGTCCACTGGCGCTGAGGCCAAGACGGACGGCTCGGACGACGGCTGGTCCCTCGTGGCCGGCTGTGTCTCCTACGGCGAGGAGAGGGGCCAGGACCAGCAGGGCATCGCCTTCGACGACACCGACGTGGACGGCACCTACAAGATCACCACCGACGAGAACGGCGCTCAGAAGATCACGGTGGACGTCAAGGGCTTCTCCCCCAAGGAGAAGGTCACCCTCACCCTGGTCAGCAAGACCGACTCCTCCAAGACCTACCCCGTCGGCACGCTGACGGCTGACGACAACGGCAACGTCACGGGCGAGCTTCCCGCACCCTCGAACGTGGAGGACGGCGAGTACACGCTGACCATCGAGGGCGACCGCTACGGCGAGGGCGGCAGCAGCACCAAGACCGTCGTCGCCAAGGGCGGCTCCCTCGACCTCGTGGAGAACGGTGACAACGGCATCACCGACAACGGTGGCGCCACCGCCAGCCCGACCGCTCCTGCCACCAACGGCAGCGTGAACGTCCCGGCCAGTACCGACGCCACCCCGGCGGCCTCCACCTCGGGCAAGCCCCTGGCCCAGACCGGTGCCAACGGCCTGCTCTTCGGCGGCATTGCCGCGGCCCTCGTGGCCATCGGTGGCGGTGCCCTCGTCGTGCGTCGTCGTAAGGCCTGATCGCCTCCTCCCAGTCTGACTGGGAACACCTTCCCGCCGGGGAGACAGCACTGCACGTGCTGTCTCCCCGGCGGTCTCGTTCCATCCCGCCACCACCACACGGCACGCGCATCCACGCCTAACGGCACCGCACCGCCCCGAAGCGGACACTGAGACCATGGAATCCACCTCCCACGACGAGCACAGCGCAGCCCCCTCGGAGGCCTCGGAAGCCACCGGGAACCCCGCCGAGACCGCCTTCCACCAGCCTCTGCGAGGCCGTCGAGATCAGGGCGGCACAGGCATCAGGCGCTGGTCAAGGCGACGCAAGATCGTCGTCGGCCTGAGCGCTGCGGTCATGACGACCGCCCTGGCGCTGGGGGCGGATGTGGCTGTCCTGGTTCATCGCCCCGCACGCGTCGATATCGCCATGCCCTCCACCTCCTCCCCGACGGCCGGCGAGACCTGGCTGATCCTGGGAACCGACTCGCGCGCCACCGTGCCGGGAGACCAGAGCCGCTACGGAACCACTCAGGAGGTGGAAGGCTCCCGTGCCGACGTCATCGCCCTGGTACGCCCATCCCAGGACGGGCTCACCGTCATCAACCTGCCCCGGGACCTGACCATCAACAGCAAGGGCATGGAGCTGGACCGCCTGGCCACCACCTACGTCCCGGGACCGCAGAACACGGTCAACGCCCTGTGCACCGGCCTGGGAATCCCCACCACGCATCTGGTGACCATCGACATGGCTCAGTTCGCCACCATCATCGACTCCCTGGGAGGCGTTGAGGTGGACATCCCCGAGCCGGTTCGAGACGCCTACACCGGTCTGAACCTCACCTCCGCAGGCCACCACCGTCTCAGTGGGATCGACGCCCTGGCCCTTGTCCGCTCACGGCACCCGGAGATCCTGCGCGACGGCAGCTGGGTGGCCATGAGCCAGGCCGACGGCGCCCAACACCGCAGCCAGTCCACGGCCACCGTCATGCAGGCCGTACTGTCCGCCATCGGGCAGAGCGCCAGTAACCCCATCTCGCTCCATCAGCTGGCGCACACCGTGGCCGGGAACATCACCCTGGACTCAGGTACCGGGCTCGCAGACCTGGTCTCACTGGGACGTAGCGCCTCCAAAGCCGGACGGGCCGGAACCACGACGGTCATCGACCTTCCGACGGGACCTCGGGATGAGTCGATCATCGTCTCCCCCAACCAGGAGTCGCGCGATCTGCTGGCCGGCTACGGGTACACGCCCAAAACCTGTCGGCCAGCGGGCGCCTAGTCACTCATCGGAGAGACCCCGAGGGTTTCCCGCCATATCAGCCTTTCGTCGCCCTTCTCACACGACCACCCCACATTTTCACGTGAGCGAGGACACTCCTATATGTGGCTGGTATCACCTCAGAGACCCACGCCCTCGCCCTATTCATCGTTACGGTAGATAACGAGTCGACGAAGAATCGGATCGCCGGCAACCATCGTTCCCCCGTCAGACCTAGGAGGACACATGCGTCTTGGACGCCCCTTGGCCGCAGCCAGCGCGGTGGCCGCAATGACCGGAGCCTCGCTCATTGCCTCCCCCGTTCTCGCCAACAGCTCCAACAGCAACAGCTCGAGCATCCCCAGCAGCACCGCCGAGGCCACCACGCCCCCCGGCAAACCTGCTCAGCCCAGCCCGGCTCCCAGCAAGACCGGCGAGGCCACTCCGGCCCCCGGCAAGACCGCCGCTGGCAGCAGCTTCAAGATCACTCAGGAGAAGACCTTCGCCTCCTCCAGCACCAACACGTCCTTCACCATCTCGGGAACCGGCTGCACCGGGAAGCAGGCCACCGTCGGCATCGCGCTGTACGCACCTGACGGCTCCGTTTCCGACGTCGTCAAGACCGAGGCGGCTGCGGACGGCAGCTGGACCTCCGACCTCGACCTGGCGGCGCTCATCAAGTCCATCGGCACAACCACCGCCACCACCACTGACGGGTGGACCATTGGCGCTGGCTGCATGACCTACGGTGACAAGACTGAGATGACCCAGGTCACCAAGCAGCAGCAGACGCAGATCTACTTCGACGACACGCGTATCTCCGGCTCCTACGAGGTCTCCGCCCGCACGGAGAGCCAGTCCCAGACCTTCACCTTCCACGCCCAGGGCTTCTATGCCAGCGAGAAGGTCACGGTCCTCCTCAGGAGCAAGAGCGACTCCAGCGTCAGCTACACCCTTGGTGAGCTGACGGTTGACGCCAACGGCAACCTCACGGGCAACCTGCCCGCTCCCACTGACGCCCCCGACGGGGAGTACGTCTTGGTGCTGACCGGCTCTCACCACAGCGAGACGGCCACCAGCCAGACCGTCACCACGGTCTCCCAGCACACCTTCACCATCGCGAGCTCCGAGCGCTCCACCACCGAGACCGAGACCTCCGAGCAGAGGGCCACCGAGAACAACGGCGGTGGTGACAAGACCTCCGAGCAGAAGACCACCGAG
>NZ_KV789158.1:0-23311 GCF_001807465.1 Actinomyces sp. HMSC08A09
CCCCTCAGCAGCGGGCCGCGGCCGGCGCCGACGGCCGCTCACCGCGACCCGTCGTGCGACCCACCGCCGTCGACGGGCCCGGCAGCGCACCCCAGACGGGAGCCACCACCACCCGCGTCTTCACCATCTCCCAGGGCAGGCCCGAGGCCGTGCCCAGCGGAGCCTCCACGGTTTCCACGGCCTCCGCTGCATCCGCGGCCTCTGTGGCGGCTGCGCCGTCGGCGACCGCGGCACCGGCCGCACCTGCACCAGCGGCACCGGCCGCCTCGGCCCCCAGTGCCTCAGCAGCCCCCTCCGCCCGCGGCCGCGGCTACCAGACGCGCCCCAGTGTCGCCACCAACGCCACTACCGCCCCCGCCGCGTCCACGAGCCCGGCGGCCCAGCCCGAGGCCGAGGAGGACGCCGGCATCCTGGCCGAGTCCAGCGCCTGGGAGGCGGCCACCAACGCCCTGGACGCCGAGGAGATCAAAGCCCAGGGAGGCACTGACTGGGGGGTGGGGCGCGGCCCCGCCAAGGGACGCGGACCCCGCCGCTCCTCCTCGGGCACCGACTGGGGCGTGGGGCGCGGAAGCGCCAAGAGCGCCGCTGCCCGAACCCGCTCCCCGTGGCCGGCGGCCGTGCGCCGCCAGCGCCTGGCCGGCGTGGCCTTCGCCCTGCTCGGCCTGGTCCTGGCCACCGCCTCGGCCATGAACCTGGCCCGCAACGCCGAGGCCGGCCACCCGTGGATCCCGCCGTGGCTCGTCGCGGTCCTCGGCGGTGCCGGGCTGGTGGCCGCCGCCGGGTACCTGGCCTGGGCCGGAGGCACCCCCGTGCGCCGTGAGGCCGAGCGTTGGAAGCCCGGCGTGCTCGACGCCGCCGCTGGCCTGACCACCGGGTCCGTCAAGGTCCACGACCCCGCCCGGCTGGTGGCCCGCGCTCGCGGACCGCTCCTTCCGGGCACCTCCGAGCGCGGCGACGAGACGGCCCCCACCGTGGACTCCGGCCCCACGCCGGTCATGGGTACCTCCACCGTCGACCAGTCCCTCCACGCCCCCGCCGGTGTCGCCGGCGCCGTGGGCGGGTTCATGCTCGCCAGCGCCGTGGTCTGCGCCGTCGTCGCCCTCATCCTGGGCTCCGCCTGGCTCATCGCCACGGTCGCCCTCACCCTGGGCGGAGTCGTGGCGATCCGGCTGGCCGGTGAGTGGCTCGGCCAGGTCTGAGCCACGTCGAGACGGCAGGCAGTGTCCCGGGCTGCATACGGGTAGTCTTGGGCTGCGCACTCATCCCGCCTGATCCGAGGAGCACCCATGGGACGCATCGTCGTCGAGGTCATGCCCAAGCCCGAGATTCTTGACCCCCAGGGCAAGGCGGTCGTCGGAAGCCTTCCCCGCCTCGGCTTCGAGCAGTTCACCGGGGTGCGGCAGGGCCGTCGCTTCGAGCTGACCGTGGACGGCCCCGTCACCGAGGAGCACCTGGCCGCCGCCCGCGAGGCCGCCGACACCCTCCTGTCCAACCCGATCATTGAGGACGTCGTCTCCGTCGCCGCCGACGAGGAGGCCTGAGCCGTGAGTGAGTCGCTCAGCAGCTCCCCCGCCGCCCGTATCGGCGTCATCACCTTCCCCGGGACGCTCGACGACGTCGACGCCGCCCGCGCCGTGCGCCTGGCCGGGGCCGAACCAGTGAGCCTGTGGCACAAGGACGCCGACCTGCGCGGGGTCGACGCCGTCGTCGTACCCGGAGGCTTCTCCTACGGCGACTACCTGCGCTGCGGCGCCATCGCCCGCTTCGCCCCCGTCATGGAGGAGGTCGTGGCCGCCGCCGAGCGCGGCATGCCGGTCCTCGGCATCTGCAACGGCTTTCAGATCCTCGCCGAGGCCCACCTCCTGCCCGGCGCCCTCCTGCGCAACGCGAACCAGCGCTTCATCTGCGTCGAGCAGCGCCTGCGCGTGGAGAACACCCAGACCGCCTGGACCAACCGGTACGCGGACGGGGATGAGATCGTCGTTCCCATGAAGAACGGCGAGGGCAACTTCATCGCCTCTCCCGAGGAGCTCGACCGCCTCGAGGGGGAGGGACTCGTCGTCTTCCGCTACGTGGGCAACCCCAACGGCTCAGCCCGCGATATCGCCGGCGTGCGCAACGAGCGCGGCAACGTCGTCGGACTCATGCCCCACCCCGAGCACGCCGTCGAGCCCGGTTTCGGTCCCGGCTCGCAGGCCGGCCCGCGCACCGGGACCGACGGTCTGGGAGTCTTCCGCTCCGCCATCGACTCGCTGCTGGCCGTCTGACGACCCCGTATCCGGCACCCACCCCTGACAGCCGTCAGAGGTGGGTGCCGAGTCATTCCCCGTCACGTTATCCACAGATCCGCTTCGAGCCTGTGCAGAACTGTGGAGAGAACCGGGCCGCCCCTCGCTCGGCGGACCTGGTCGTGACCGCGCTCAAGTTGCATGGCGATGAGGAATGTGCTGTGGCAGCTGTCGGGGGCTCTGCCTCGGGATGACCGAGAGGGCGGGCGCGACTGATTGGATGATTATCCCGGATTTTCAGCCAAAACTCGGTGTCCAGGGATGTCATGTCAAGGTGCGTGGCGGCCTATGCGGGGCACTGCCGCAGGGGGCGCTCGCCCGGGGACGGTGGTACTGAGGGGGCGTTGTGCACAGGTGGAATGGCGACATCCCACAAACCCCCACAGCCATGCACAAGCCTGTGGACACGACCTGTGGATAACTCCGTCCGCGATGTGCTGAAGCCTCTGGGTCGGCTTGCCAACGCGCGGCTGTCGACGGCCCCGAGGAGCAGGCGCGTGCGGCAAGCGTGAGTCCCGCTCGCTGAGTGCGACTCGCCTGCTGTGTATGAGTCATTTACTGGGACTCGGTGGGTGGGGCATAAGACAGTCGATCGAAAACGACATGGCTCTCCTTGATCAACCCTGACTCAACGAGAAAGCACTCTCCAACTGGGGCGGAGCGGGTTGAGGGGGTGTGGGGGAAGTAGTAGAGCACAGCAGTGCTGTCATCACCGAAGGCGGCGCGCGGCGTGCACCCTTCCATGACCTCCATGAACCCGCCTAGGTACGCTCGGTACTCCTCCTTGCCGTTGATCTCTTTCCCTGGTGCGTGCACGACGACGTCGTCGGCCATAAAGCTCATCGCCTTGTCGAGGTCGCCGCTGGTCCATGCCTCGTGATAGGTGGTGGCGACGCGTAAGGCATGGTCGGATGTGGTCTTGTTGTCGGTGCTCATGTGCTGCTCCTCAACGAGGCGGTTCATGGTGTTGTCGCTGTGTGACGTGCTCGTCGAGCCATGCCCTGAGAGGCTCGATGGCGGCCCAGGTGTCTCGAATCCTCTCGTGCACCTGGGGAGTGTGCATCCAAGTGTCGGTGGGCCAGTCCTGAACGACCGCGGCCCCTTTCCACCTGAGGAAGTTGATGCGGGGGTGGTCGGTCGACCAGCCGCGCGGTGCGTTTCTCAATGGCTGGTCGGCGCCGGGTGAGACGGGCAGCCCCTGGGCGGCGAGCTCTTGGGTGAGCTTCTCGAAGCGGATTCCGCTGATGTCGGCATCGATGGCGTCCCTGAAGCGGCGAAGTTGGTCGGCGGTCATCCGCATGGCTCCGTAGCCGGTGGTGATACCGGTGGTCGACACACTGAGGTAGTAGCCGATTCCGCCAGTGGCCTGAGGGGTGCTGGTAGCGCCTGTCCAGAGCTTGTAAGGGGCCTTGTCTCGGGCAAAACGTAGGTCACGGTTGGGGCGGAACATGCGCAAAGGACCGAACTCTCCGGAAAGCTCGTCAACCAGTGCACTCATGGGGGCTTTCACGTCTCGCTGCCAACGCTGCCTGTTGGCGTCCCAGAAGTCCTTGGAGTTGTCCTGTGCCAGATCGGCGAAGAACTCGAATAGGGCTGTCGGCAGTCCTTGGAAGGTGCTCATGATTCATCGCTTCCCGATTGCCCGCCGGTGGTGGTGCGGTTGTGGCGCATCGCGACGTCAACCCAGAAGGCGAGGCGGTCGTCGTCGGCGATGGCCTCGGGAGTGACGGTGACCCAACCGGGTCCCATGACTCGCCCGGCCCCCATCTGGGCCTGCTCGGCGCCCGGCTCTCTCAGGAGGGTTTCGTGGCGGTCTGCGGCGACGCGCACCAGCAGGTCACCGCTCCTTCCGGCGCTGACGATCATCTTGTCGTTGACCATGATCGCTCGGCCTCCGAACATGGAGACCTCGCGCATATCCGGTTCGTCATCAACCAGCGCGCGGACGCGCTCAACGAGGTGGTGTTGCTCGGGTGTCATGGATGCCATCGCTTCGTCTCCCGTTGTTGGTCAGTCGGTCAAGGGCTGCCAGCGGTCCGGTCCGGCGTCCCCGCCGGCACCGGCGACCTTGAGGCGGGGCATGAAGTGGGCCCAGCCGTGCACGTGCCCGGGAACCGCGGGCTCCGGCAGGTCGAGGTGGCGCAAGTCCACGCGCGTGCCGGCAGTGATCGGCGTCAGGATGAACTCGACCCTGGAGGTTCCGGCGGGCAGCTCGTCACTGCCAGCGAATCCCCACGAGACCACCACGCGCTGGAAGGGCTCGACCACGAGGTACTCACCCCGCACGGGGTAGCCGGCGATGTCGACCGCGAACTGTCCGCCCGGCGTCGGGTCGAGATCGGCGTACTGCCCCATCCACGCCGTCATGCCCTCGTTGGTGGTGAGGTACTTGAAGACCGCCTGCGGGGGTGCCTCGATCTCGATGGAGTCCTGAAACTCAGCCATGCTGCTTCTCCTCTCGCTGCTCGACGGCGGACTTGAGGGCCGTCAGCCTCTCGGGCCAGAAGTCGTCGAGGTAAGAGCGCACGGCTGCAAGTCCGTCCGTGTTGAGTGCGTACAGGCGGCGCGTGTGATCGGTGGTGACGGTCGCCAGTCCCGCTTTCTGAAGAGTCCGGAGATGGTGCGAGGCGGTCTGCTGCGACAGTCCAACTGCCTGTGCGACGGCGCCGACCGGCTGCGGCCCTGAACGGATGACGCGCAGGATTGCCCGACGGTTGCCGTCAGCCAGCGCTCGCAGCGTCATGTCGACGTCGATCGTCTCTGGTGCTCCCACGCGCTCCTCCTCGGCTGACGTCCCCACACTAACACAAATGGATGTTTGTACTCATGAGTGCTTGTATGTTGGAGGTGGCATCGAAGCATGACCTCTGGGTCCTGTGTGGGAGCTGGAAGTGTCCAGGCAGGGGGGTGCTGCCAGTGCCGGGGTGAGGACGTCTGACTTCCGCGCCTGTGTCCCGGGAGCCGACCAGACCGGCGGCCGGGTGTCCACAGCGCTGACATGAGCGAGATCGCTGCCGAAGTGACCAGTGGAGATCGTTGAAATTCTGCGGTTGTTCCGCGGCACGTGGCGTCTGTGCGGAGTTAATGTCAGCGCCATGGACACTGACGCCCCTGTGGGGCGTCTTTCTCGTCGACTCCTCAGCCCACCAGGTCGGCCACGATCTGCAGGAGGTCCTGCAGGTGCCGGTTGGACAGGAACTCCCGGCGCACGGACTCGTGGGCGGCCAGCCCCATCTCCTGGGCCCGCTCGGGGAAGAGCAGCAGGTCGCGCACGGCTTCCGCCCAGGCGAGGCCGTCGGCCGGGTCGACCAGGACGCCATCGACGCCGTCGTCGATCTGGTCGCGGATGCCGCCGACTGCAGAGGCGACTACCGGGGCCTTCTTCCACATCGCCTCGGCCACGGTCAGTCCGAAGGCCTCAATGAGGGAGCGCTGGGTGACGACCGAGCTGACTCGCTGGACGGCGTTGACGACGGTGGCGTTGACCTCCCGGTCCTCCATGCTCACGGCGGCCACGTGGATCCGCGAGGCGACCGATTCCGGCAGCACCGAGCAGCGCTCCACGATCTGGGTGAGGGTGGCCTGCGACTCGGGCCCATCCGGGGTCGGGCCGACCAGCAGCAGGTGGGCATCCTCGGGCAGCACGGCGATGTTCTCGGCGAAGGCCTCCACCAGCTCCAGGCCGCCCTTGAGACGGTCCCAGCGGTTGACCTGGGTGACGACCCGGGCACCCAGCGGCACCTGACCACCGGCCAGGACCGGGTCATCGGCCAGGCCGCGGAAGGCGTCGGCGCGCCCGTCGTGACGCATGAAGGGCACCGCCTCGAAGGGCGGCTCGCCGGCGAAGATCCCGGACAGGCGCGCCACCGACCAGGCCTCGTCCAGGTCCAGGACCCGGTTCTTGGGGGAGTCGGCGTCGATGGAGGGAGCCAGGACCGCGCAGCGCTCGGCCTCGATGTAGGGCGGGCGGTACTCGGGGCGGGAGACGATGACGAGGTCCACGTCCTCCAGGTAACGGTCCAGGAAGGCCCAGGCGTAGTCGGCGGCCTCACCCGCGCCCTCGGCCCCGGCGTGGCAGCGCCAGATGACCGTGGCGCCCGCGGCCTTGAGGGCCTTGGCCAGGCCTGCCGTGGGTGGGTCGTGAAGGATGACGACGTCGTCGGGGCGGACCTCCTCGACGATGTTCTCCGCGTTGGAGGCCAGGACGTGCTCGTAGATGTCGCGCTGCTTGTCCCCGAGCTTGCCGCCGTCGCCGTGGTCCCCGTGGATGCCGGCGTGCAGGCGGGCCGCGATCCGGGTGAACTCCTCGGGGGCGTCCAGGGTCAGCCAGCGCACGTTAAGGCCGGCGCCCAGGGAGTAGCCCACGAGGGGGGCGACCGTTTCCGCCGGCCCTGAGCCGGCGGCTGCCGACGGCGTGACCGTCCACACGGTGCGCCCCTCCAGCAGGGCCTCGGCCCCGGTCAGGCTGGTGTGCAGTCGCTTGATGGCCACCTCGTCCAGGTGGCTCTCCAAGTGCGACAGGGGCAGCGGGGCGACGTCGATGTCTCTCATGCCATGATCTTCCCCCGAAATCTTGTGAGGCGCAGCACTTTGGGCTTGGGCGTGGCGTCTTGTTGCTGTTTCGGCATTCTTCTGGCTGGATTCCGCAGAGCGCCGATCGGGCTCGCGTGGGGTGCTCGGGGTGTGCGGGGCGCGGTCCCGCGTGGGTGGTGGTGTGAGGTTCCGTGGGCGTGGGTAGGCTTGGCTCGGCCGCACTCCCTCGTCAACCAGGAGCCCCCATGGCGTCCGAGCCCATGATCCCCGCCGCCCACCCCGACACCGTCGCCGACGCCGCCGCGACGCCCGACAGGGAGATGCCCTGGAAGGAACTGGGCCTCAAGGCCGACGAGTACGAGTCCATCCGCGAGCTGCTGGGGCGCCGCCCCACCAACGCCGAGCTGGCCATGTACTCGGTCATGTGGTCCGAGCACTGCTCCTACAAGTCCTCCAAGATCCACCTGCGCCAGTTCGGCGCCAAGACCACCCCCGAGATGCGCGAGCACCTCCTGGTCGGCATGGGGGAGAACGCCGGTGTCGTCGACATCGGTGACGGCTGGGCTGTGACCTACAAGGTCGAGTCCCACAACCACCCCAGCTACGTCGAGCCCTACCAGGGGGCCGCCACCGGAGTGGGCGGCATCGTGCGCGACATCATCTCCATGGGCGCGCGGCCCGTGGCCGTCATGGACCAGCTGCGCTTCGGCGCCGTCGACCACCCCGACACCGCGCGCGTCGTCCACGGCGTCGTGGCCGGCGTGGGCACCTACGGCAACTCCCTGGGGCTGCCCAACATCGGCGGCGAGACCGAGTTTGACTCCTCCTACCAGGAGAACCCGCTGGTCAACGCCCTGTGCGTGGGCGTGCTGCGCCACGAGGACATCCACCTGGCCAACGCCACCGGCGCCGGCAACAAGGTGGTGCTCTTCGGGGCCCGCACCGGCGGGGACGGCATCGGCGGGGCCTCCATCCTGGCCTCGGAGTCCTTCGAGGACGGCATGCCCGCCAAGCGCCCCAGCGTCCAGGTGGGCGACCCCTTCATGGAGAAGGTCCTCATCGAGTGCTGCCTGGACCTGTTCGGCGCCGGGCTCGTGCTCGGCATCCAGGACCTGGGCGCCGCCGGCATCTCCTGCGCCACCTCCGAGCTCGCCTCCAACGGCGACGGCGGCATGCACGTGGACCTGGAGAAGGTGCTGCTGCGCGACCCCACCCTGACCGCCGGGGAGATCCTCATGAGCGAGTCCCAGGAGCGCATGATGGCCGTCGTCGCGCCCGACAAGCTCGAGGAGTTCATGGCCGTCATCGACAAGTGGGACGTCGAGGCCGCCGTCATCGGGGAGGTCAACGGCTCGGGCCGCCTGACCATCGACCACTTCGGGGAGCGGATCGTCGACGTCGACCCGCGCACCGTGGCCCACGAGGGCCCCACCTACGAGCGCCCCTACGCCCGCCCCGCCTGGCAGGACACGCTCAACGCCGACACGACCGAGCGCCTGGCCCGCCCCGAGTCCGCCACCGAGCTCGCCGAGCAGGTGCGCGCCGTCGTCACCAGCCCCAACCAGGCCTCCACCGCCTGGGTCACCGACCAGTACGACCGCTTCGTGCGCGGCGACACCGCCCTGTGCCAGCCCGACGACGCCGGCGTCATCCGTGTCGACGAGGCCACTGGCCGCGGCGTGGCCATCTCCACCGACGCCAACGGCCGCTTCACCAAGCTCGACCCCGCCACCGGCGCCGCCCAGGCCCTGGCCGAGTCCTACCGCAACGTGTGCACCGTGGGCGCCCGGCCCCTGGCCGTCACCGACTGCCTCAACTTTGGCTCGCCGGAGGACCCCGACGCCATGTGGCAGCTCGTCGAGGCCATCACCGGCCTGGCCGACGCCTGCGCCGTCATGGGGGTGCCGGTCACCGGCGGCAACGTCTCCCTCTACAACTCCCACGGCAAGGTCAAGGGACAGATCGACTCCTCGATCAACCCCACGCCCGTCGTCGGTGTCCTGGGCGTCATGGACGATGTGCGCCGTGCCAACCCCTCGGGCTGGCACGAGGAGGGCCTGGCCATCATGGCCCTGGGCACCACCGCCGACGAGCTCGACGGCTCGGCCTGGTCCCGCGTGGTCCACGACCACCTCGGCGGGCTGCCCCCGCGCGTCGACCTCGAGGCGGAGATGGCGCTCGGGCGGGTGCTGCTGGCCCTGAGCGAGGCGGAGGGCCCCGGCGGCGAGCCGCTGGTGCGTGCCGCCCACGACTGCTCGACCGGCGGCCTCATCCAGACCCTCGTGGACTCCTGCCTGCGCTGCGGCGTCGGCGCCAGCGTGGACCTGACCGCCATCCAGGAGGAGGGTGTGGACGACTTCACCGCCCTGTTCTCCGAGTCCGGGGCCCGCGTGATCGTTGCCGTGCGCGAGGAGCTCGTGCCCGCCGTCACCGCGGCCGCTGAGGCTGAGGACGTCGCCGTGGCGCGTTTGGGGACCACCGGCGGTGACCTGCTCGTTGTGGCCGGCAGTGACCTGCTCTCCGACGGCGGTGCCGGGCGTCCCCTCGTCCTGGACCTGGCCGAGCTCGGGGCCGACGTCGAGGGCGTCCTGCCGGCGCTGTTCTGAGTCGCACTCGCCGACGGGGACATTTCTCTACGGCCGGGGACGTTCCCGTGCGGCCGGGGACGTTCGACGCCGTCGGGGACCGGAATCCTGTCCCCGGACGCGCAGGATGGCCCCGGCCGGAAGGACGCGCACCCGGCTGCGTGGAATGTCCCCGTCGGTCCGCCCTGCTGCGCCGGCGACGTGCCTCCTTACTGCGCCACCTCAGGTATCGACGTGTGACGGTGGATTATCGCTGCGGAAACAAGCAGTACCACGGCCGGTAGGACGTTCACGAGGTAGATCCAGGCGCTCGGGTTGGACGCCTCTGCCGTGACGAGGCAACCGATGGTCAGTGAGACGGACAGGGAGATGCCGGCCAGTGCCACGCTAAGGACTGCCCCGCCCATCTTGTTGTCGGCCGCGACGACGTAGAACGCGGTGATGAAGCCGATGACGGCCAGAATCAGGATGACGCCGTTCATCGTCCGCACGAGACTGACGAGATTGAGGCTAACGTCGGGTGACGAGCTGTCCGTGAAACTCGGCGGCACGAGCGTGGAGGCGTCGAGGACGTGGTTGGACACGATGACGCTCACCACCTGGGCGCCCCAAGCGATGATGGTGATGATGGACTCGATGTCGGCTGATCGTGTGGGGCGTGAGGAGGGGGCTGCGGAAGATGTCATGGCTGGAGCCTGTCAATGCGCCCGCCGTGTATCAACCAGTAGGTAGCCTGGAGGCATGATCGATCATGCCTCTGTGAGTGTCAGTGATCCGGCGGCCTCGAAGGCCTTCTATGAGGCGGCCCTCGCGCCGCTGGGCTACCGCGTCGTCATGGAGTTCGGGCCCGTCACCGGACTGGGCGGGCCGACGCCCGGCGCGGAGGAGGGCGCCCCGGTCCACGCGGACCTGTGGCTGGCCCCGGCGGAGAACCCGACTCCGTGCCACATCGCCGTCACGGCGTCGTCGACGGCGCAGGTGGTCGCCTTCCACGAGGCGGCCCTCGCGGCGGGAGGCACCGACAACGGAGGTCCCGGCGAGCGCCCGCACTACCACCCCGGCTATTACGGGGCCTTCGTCCTCGACCCCGACGGCAACAACCTCGAGGCCGTCTTCCACGGCGCCGGCGACTGAGCGTCGCCTGCGTGCCTCACCTCTGCTGCGTGAGCCCGCCGTTGGGGACATTCCTCTACAGCCGGGGACATTTCTCTACGGCCGGGGACATTCGACGCCGTCGGGGACCGGAATCCTGTCCCCGAACGCGCAGGATGGCCCCGGCCGGAAGGACACGCACCCGACCGCGTGGAATGTCCCCGTCAGTGTTGCTGGCAGGTCCGGAGATGGTGGAGAGGGGGCGACGCTCTGAGATGTGGCGGAGGGAAGGCGGCTGTTCGCCAGGGAGGTGACAGGGCTCGGCGGAGAGGTGGAGAGGGCCCGGAGGCCTGGGCGTGATGGGCAGATGACGACGCTGCGGTGAGGCGGCGGTGTTGGGCTCACGCGGCGCTTGAATTGACATTGAGGCCGCCCCGGCGACAATTCCCGCCAATTCCCCGGGAGTCTCAGGAAGATATCGACGTGGTGGGCGATCCGGTCTCGGCCGATGGTCCAATGCCCTCCCGCGCCCGCCCGAACGGGGCGCCGTGGTGCGGAAGGCAGCCTCTCAGCGTGTCGCGCACCCGGCGTGGCGCCCTCTCCGCCCCGGATTTGCCAGATATCACTCAGGTAACTGCTCGCAATCGGCTCAAGATGCCGCAGATACCTCGCAGAGATCTCTAGACTTCAACCATGACTGTGCCTTCAGAGACCTCGACGACGATCGACCCTCGTGAGGTGTCACTGTATGCCGGCCACTTCGACGCGCTGTGGGGTGTGGCCTGGAGCCCGGATGGCACGCGGCTCCTGTCCGGATCGCACGACGGCACGGCCCGCGTCTGGGACGCGAACCGTGGCACCGAGCTGTTCGCGCTGGCCGGCCCCAGCCTGTCCATCAGCGCGGTGGCCTGGAGCCCCGATGGCACGCGACTCCTCACTGCGGCGGAGGACCACAGCGTGCGTGTCTGGGACGCGACCACCGGCGCGGACCTGCTGACCCTGGGAGTCGGCGGCTCCGGCGTGGGCGGGGCGGTGGCCTGGAGCCCCGACTCCACCCGCATCCTCACCAGCTTCGACGACGCCTCGGCCCGCATCTGGGACGCCTCCAGCGGCCAGGTGGTGCGCACCCTGTCAGGGCACACCGAGCACCTCACTGCGGTGTCGTGGAGCCCGGACGGGACCCGCGTGGCCACCGCCTCCGACGACGGCACCGCCCGGGTCTGGGACGTCACCACCGGCACCGAGCTGCTGCGCGTGGGCCCCATGGCCTTCGTGGGACGCGGCGCCACCATGGGCCCCGACGGCAGGCCGACCCACGTCGGCCCGATCGAGCCGATGACCGGCCTGTCATGGAGCCCGGACTCGCGTCGCATCATCACTGCCTTCGACTCGGCCGAGCCCCGGGTCTGGGACGCCGCCACCGGCGAGGAGGTCCTCAGCCTTCACGGCCGTGAGCGCCGTTGGGTCAGCGTCGTCTCCTGGAGCCCCGACGGCAGCCGCATCATCACCGACGACATCTCCGGCACCACCGCCCACATCTGGGACGCCGCCACCGGCGAGGAGCTGCTCAGTCTGCGCGGCCACAACCAGTGGGCCTGCGCCCTGGCCTGGAGCCCGGACTCGACCCGTGTGGCCACCGGCTCGCACGATGACACCGTGCGCGTCTGGGACGCCGCCACCGGCCAGACCCAGCTCGTCCTGGGGGCCGGTAACTCCGTGGAGACCGTCTCCTGGAGCCCCGACGGCACCAGGCTCAGCATCGGCGCCAAGATCGGTGGCAACCGCGTCTGGGACGCCACCACCGGTCAGCCGCGCCTCACCGTCGACAACGGCGCCCGGGAGCTGAGCGAGGTCGTCTGGAGCCCGGACGGCACCCGCCTAGCCACCTCCTCCTACCTCTCGCCCCGCGTCCTCATCCTGGATGCCTCCACCGGCGACGTCGTCCAGGCCCTGACCGCCGGGGAGGACGACGTCAACGACATCGCCTGGAGCCCGGACAGCGAGCGCATCCTCACCGGACTGGGGGACGACCGCGCCGCGATCTGGGACGCCGCCCGCGGTGAGCGCCTCCTGACCCTCGAGGGCCACAGCGACATGATTACCTCGGTCGCCTGGAGCCCCAACGGCCAGCGCGCCCTGACCGGCTCCCAGGACGGGACAGCCCGCATCTGGGACGCCGCCACCGGCGAGGTCATCCACACCTACACCGGCAACTGGGTGCGCGACGTCGTGTGGACTCAAGGGGGCCCGCGCGTCGTCACCGGCAGCGCCGACGGCGCCGCCCACGTCTGGGACGTCATCACCTCCGGTGAGCTCGTGACGCTGCGCGACGCCGCCGCCATGGTCCGCTCCTACGCCTGGAGCCCCGACGGCACCAAGGTGCTGGCCGGCTTCGACGACGGCGTCGTGCGCGTATGGGACGAGGTCTCCGGCAAGGTCGTCCTGTCCCTGGCAGGCCACCGTTTCGGCGTCACCGACGCGCAGTGGAGCCCCGACGGTACCCGGATTCTCACCGGCTCCGAGGACGGCACCGTGCGCCTGTGGGACGCCACCACCGGCGAGATGACCGGGCTGTTCCTGTGCTTCCTGCCCGACGGCGGGGTCGCCATCCTCGACGCCCCCTCCCTGAGCCTGCGCTCGGGCCCCGGGGAGGTTTGGGACTACCTCGGCCGCCCCGAGATCCTCGCCGGCCAGCTCACTCGCGTGGGCGTGGAACGGCGCCAGTTCCTCAACCACGACCCGTTGCCCGAGGCCGTCGCGGAGCCGTCCCCGGCCGAGGCCGCTGACGAGGACCCGACGGCGCCCGAGCCGGTTGAGGAGCCCCAGGTTCCCGAGGAGTCTCCGGCTCCCGAGAACACCGAGCCCTCCGAGGCGCCGGAGGTCGACCCGCTCGCCGAGCCCGCCGCTGCCCCCTCCGTCTTCGCTGCACCCGCGCAGCAGGAGACCGAGCCGGCCCCGGCCCAGTCCGGTGCCGACGTCGAGCAGCCCGTCGCTTCCCAGTCCCCTGAGGACGCCCCCGCCCAGGCGGACGCCGCTGCCCAGATCTCGGAGCCGTCGGCCCCCGCTGGTGATCCCCTCATCGAGGAGGCTCCCGCCCAGGCGCAGGACCCGCAGGTCGAGGAGTCCGGCTCCACCGAGGTCGAGGACTCCGAGAACCCCGCACCGGCCCCCGCCCCCGAGGCGGTGGATCCGGCCGCGGCTCACCAGGCCCGGCACGCGGCGGAGACCGCTCACACGCCGGCCGAGGCCGCTGAGACCCCTGAGGCCCCCGATGCCCTCGGGCAGCCGGTCGCGCCGGCCGAGACCGAACCGGTCGCCGCTCCGACGGGGGAGACCCTCCTTGTCCAGCCCTTCCCCGTGGACCAGGGCCTCGTGGACGGTGAGGTGAGCGCCCCGGCCGTGACGCCGCCTGCGATGGTTGAGATGCCGCAGAGCCTGACCGCTCCCGAGAAGGAGCAGCAGTCCGAGGCGCAGCCCGTGCTGAGCACCTCAGAGGCCAGCCAGGAGGTCGACGCTGAGGTCGGTGCCGACGCGCTCGCCGTCCCGGCTCCCGTCACGGAGCCCGCTGACAACGCGCGCCGGGCCCGGCACGCCGCCGCCACGGCTCAGACCCCGGCCGACGCCGCCTCGGAGCACGTCGTCGACGACGGCGCTGAAGCGGCCGTGCCTGCCGAGCCTGAGCTGGCTCTGCCGACCGAGGTGGCCCAGTCCTCCGGCACGGCCGAGTCCGCCTATGAGCCGGTGGCGATCCCCGCCGTCGAGCATGCCGGTGGTGAGCCTGTGGCCGCGCCCACCGGTGAGACTGTCGCCCCCGACCAGCTCGAGCTCTCCCTGACCCCGGCCGACGCCGCCGGCCACGAGGGCGATGAGGTCACCCTCGACCTCTCCGAGGAGGCCGGTGGGCCGGCGCCGAAGCAGGCCCCCGAGGTCGTTGCCCCCGTCGAGACGACGGTGCCGCCCGTCGCGGACACCGCTGAGACGGCGCGCGCTGCCGGCCCTGTGGACGTCACCGACGTCGCCGAGGCTACCGATGTGGCCGACGCGGCGGCCCCCGAGGTGCCAGTGCCCTCCGGCGCTGAGGCCACCTCCGCGCCGACCGCCTCAACGCCTGAGGGCGAGCCCGAGGACCACGTGGTGCCGGAGGTCCAGGCTGAGCAGGCCCCGGCCGAGTATCCGCAGGGCCAGGGGAACTCGGACAGGCCGCTCGAGCCCGCGGAGACTGAGGCCGCTCAGACCGCGCAGGCCGAGGTTGCCGCTGAGGACCGGCCGAGCGCCGAGGAGGAGCCGGCCGAGCCCGCTGAGGCGGCCGAGCCGACTGAGCCGACCCCGGCGCCCTGGGGGAGTGCGGACCTGCGCCAGCGGATCTACACCGAGGTCCAGGAGTTCGTCGCCGCCATCGCGCGCCGTGACGTCAACGAGCTGGCGAGTCGCTACGGCATGGCCGGCAACGACCTGGCCGGCCTCGATGAGCAGCTGGCGGGCCTGTCGAGCCCCGCGTCGGACCTGACCCTCTACCCCCTTGAGCAGGCCGACGACTACGTGGACGGCCACCACCGCCTCGACCTCAGCGAGCTGGAGGGCGGCGGCGTCGTCATCAGCAGCGAGCTGTGGGCCCACGATCGGCCCTGCGGTGCGCGCCTCATCGCCCACTGGAACCCCATGGGGATCTACCCCTTCGACTTCCGCAACGTGAGCATGTGAGTCATCTCCCGCGCGCCTCCCCGGCGCCCGGCACATCGAGTGCGCCCCCGTCCGGCAGGTACGGGGGCGCACTCGCTTCTCGAGCGGTCCGAGGGAGACGGGGATCGCTCGGGAGCTCCCGCCGGCGGATAGGTGCCGGGGCTGTGAACCGCATAGACTTCCGGCCGTCAGTGTTATCCACCGAGAGGGGACGTCTGTGTCGACGGCGCAGTACCCGGCACGGGCCCGTGTCGCCGCCTGGGCAGTGCACATCTTGACCATGTCCGGACTGGTGTGGGCCAGCCTGGCCATGCTCGCCACCATCCACCCCCGCCGGGAGTTCACGTGGATGTGGGTCTGGCTGCTCGTCGCCCTCGTCGTCGACGGCGTCGACGGCACCCTGGCCCGGCGCGCCCGGGTCTCCGAGATCATCCCCTGGTTCGACGGCGGCATCGTCGACATCGTCGTCGACTACCTCACCTGGACCTTCATCCCGGCAGTCTTCATGTACGTGGCCCTGCCAATGGGCCCCAGGCCGCTTGCGGGCCTGCTCATGGCCCTCGTCCTGAGCTCGTCGATGTTCTGCTACGCCAACAAGCAGTGGAAGTCCACCGACTACTACTTCGTGGGCTTCCCGGCCGCCTGGAACATCGTGGCCCTCATGTTCTACGTGCTTCAGACCCCGGCGGTCTTCAACATCATCGTCACCCTCATCTTCGTGGTGCTGACCCTGGTGCCCACGCATTACGCGCACCCGGCCCGCGTCAAGCGCTTCCGCGCCCTCAACATCGGTGCGGTGGCCGTATGGTTCCTGGCCACCTGCTGGCTGGTGGCGATCTACCCCCACCGGCCGCTCAGCGCGGTCGCCGTCCTCATCGTCTCGGGCGGATGGTTCCTGCTCGCCGGGGTGCTGCGCTCGATCCGCGGGGAGGAATCGACTGCGGCAGCGGCGTAGGCCGGACTAACCGTCCCCGGGGGCGCGCAGCCCCCGGGCGACCACCACGTCACGCAGCCAGCGGCCGCCCTCCAGCAGGAAGGTGGCCAGCACCAGGCCGATGACCACCATGATGACCCAGCCGGGGTACTGGTTGCCGTGCCCGTCGTCGCCCGCCAGGAAGAAGTACACGTAGGGCGCCACGAAGGTGATGAGGGTGACGAGGAACCCGGCGAAGCGGATGCGGCGCCGCTTACCCGCCACCATGGCGATGATCCCCCACGTGTAGGGCACCGCGGTGATGATGTCGATGGCCCACAGCACCCAGGGGTTGCCGCGGAAGCCGGGGGCGTAGACGGCCGGGAGCGCCCGCAGCGAGGAGTAGATGAACACCGTCGCGTAGGCCAGGAAGCGGGGGTTGTGCAGCAGGCGGACGATGCCGGCGCGCGGCACCAGGTCCACCTTCGCCTCCTGCAGGGCGGCCAGGGTGTGCTGGGAGACGCGCAGCGGGTCCGTCCCCTCCAGCACAGTGCGCAGGTAGCGGATCTGCGCAGGCGTCCCGGTGGCCCACTCGTCCAGGAGCCGGCGCGGGCTCACGGCGACGACGACGCTGCCCTCGCCCTGACCGGCCCCGTCGGTCCGCGGTGTCTCGGCGCCGTCGGGTGTTTCTAGGGAGGCGATGTGGACGAGGTGCTCGCCCAGGACGCTCCGCAGCAGCCCCAGCCGTTGCGTGGGAACCTCGCTCAGCCACAGGCGCTGCCCGTGCTCCACGGCCAGGGACAGGGCGTGCCCCAGGGCCCAGCCGCGCTCGTCGGGCGCCAGCAGCTCCTCAGGGGCGGAGAACTGGGCCAGCTCGGGCACCTCAGCGACGTTGAAGCGCGTCAGGTCGCCGACCCTGTCGACGGCCGCCACCGTCCGCAGGACCTCGGGGTCCAGGACATGGCGCCGGGTGACGGGAAGCTCCGTGACGGAGCGCAGAGCCATCAGATCCATCACGGAGGAGCGGGAAGCGGGGGTGTGTTCGGGCATTGGGAAGAGCCTAAAGGAGTGGGTGCCCGTTGTGTGCATCCTGTGCATCCTGTGGACCGATACGGCTCACTCCTGGCCAGAGGAGAGCGGAAACCGCCTCCCCCTCGCGCCCGTCGGTAGGGGTGCGGCCGGGGCCGGGGCCCGTGGGGCGGCCGAGCGCCTAGGGTGAGTTCATGAGTACTCACGCCACCCCCTCAGGGCGGTCCAGCCGGCGCGGCGACCCGGGGTTGCTCGTCGTGGCCGGAGCGGGCCTCATCGGATCCCGCCTGGCGGACCAGGCCCGGGACAGCGGCTGGAGGATCCGGATCCTCCACCGCAGCGCAGCGGGCCAGGCGCCGCGGGAGGGCATCGAGGTCGATGACTCCGGCAGGGAGCACGCCTGGTGGGCACCCGCCGAGCGCCTCCTACCGCCCAGCGCCCTGGAGGGCGCCAGGGCCGTGGTCTGCCTGTCGGGCGCCCCGATCGCGCCGCGCCCCTGGACGCCGGCGCGCCGTCGCGAGCTGGCGGCCTCGCGCCTGTCCACCACCGCCCTCATCGCCCGGGTCGCCGCGGGCCTGCCCCCGGCCGGGCGGCCCGAGGTCCTGTTGAGCGGATCGGCCACCGGCTTCTACGGGGACCGGGGCGAGGAGATCCTCACCGAGGCCAGCGGCCCGGGTGAGGGATTCCTGTCCGAGCTGTGCCGGCGTTGGGAGTCCGTTGCGGGCCCGGCGGCGAGAGCCGGTCTGCGCACGGTCCAGTCCCGCACGGGCCTGGTGGTCAGCTCCTCGGGCGGGCTGGGGAGGATCCTCGGCGCCGCCTACCGGGTCGGGGCGGGGGCTCGGCTGGGCCGCGGTGACCAGTGGCAGCCGTGGATCGCCCTGGAGGATGCCGCGGCCGGGCTCCTGTGGGCCATCGAGCACGACGACGTCCACGGGCCGGTCAACCTGACCGCGCCCGAGCCGGCGCGCAACCGCGACCTCCACCGGCTGCTGTCGCGCGCCGGCGGCCTGCCCTCGGTGGCGGTGGTGCCCCAGCTCCTGCTGGACCGGGCGGGCAGGGCCGGGGCGGCCGGGGGTGCTGGAAGCATCGGCGGCATGCTCGCCGAGCTGCTCGGTGCCTCCCAGCGCGCAGTGCCTCAGGCGCTGCTCGCCTCCGGATTCCGCTTCACCGCGCCGGACGCGGCCTCCATCTGGGCACTGGGCACCTGAGGCCCGCCCGGTGCCGGTCGATCCCGTGCACCGCCCTCAGACGCGGGCCAGGACCTCACCGTGCACGACGACGAACCAGGCGTCCTCGCTGTCTCCCCACTGCCGCCACGCCTGGGCCATCGCCTCCAGGTCGGCCCCGTCTGCCAGTCCCAGCTCGACGGCCCGCGGACCGAAGGAGGTCAGGCACCGCTGCGCCCAGGTCTGCGACTGCCAGGCCCGATCGGCGGGCGTGGCGTAGCACCAGGTGGAGGCCGAGGCGCTCGCGTCGGCGAAACCCGCCGCCCGGGCCCAGGACAGTAGCCGGCTGCCGGCATCGGGCTCGCCGCCGTTGGCTCGGGCAGTGGCCATGTAGACCGAGCGCCACTGCTCCATGCCCGCGGGCTCGGGGAACCAGGTCATGGCGGAGTAGACGGCGTCGCGCACGGCCACGATCCCGCCGGGGCGGGTGAGGCGGCGCATCTCGGCCAGGGCGCCCACCGGGTCCGCGAGGTGCTGAAGGACCTGGTGGGCGTGGACGACGTCGAAGGAGGCGTCCTCGAAGGGCAGGGCCATGACGTCCCCGCGGGTCACCTCCACCTGCTCGCACAGCCCCCGGTCGCGAAGCGTCGCCCGAGCCGCCTCCAGGGCGCCGGCCGTGGCATCGAGGGCGACGACCCGCCCCGGGGCGACGCGTTCAGCGAGATCCGCGGTGATGGACGCCGGCCCGCAGCCGACGTCGAGCAGGTCCATTCCCGCACGCAGGTGGGCAAGCAGGTAGGCGGCCGAGTCCGCCGCGCCGCGCCGCGCGTGCGCGCTGAGCACCGCCGCACTGTGACCGTGGGTGTAGCGGGCCGTCTCGACGGAACCGTCTGAAAGCTGTTCACTACTCATGCCTCCAGATCCTCCAGGAATGTGATCTGTGTTGCGCAAACGTCCGGAATGCGGCCTTTGCGACGGCTATGTTTCCTCCGGATCGCGAGATGTTTCGTCTCAGTGAACGTCTCGGTGGAAGTCTTTTCGCGGCGCCGCGGCGACCAGCCAGGTGCTGAGCTTATTCCGCTAGGCGAAGGAGTCCCCCATGCAGGACGTTGTCGAAAAGGTCTATGAGCAGGTTGTGGCTCGCAACCGTGGAGAGGTCGAGTTCCATCAGGCCGTCCACGAGGTGCTCGAGTCCCTCGATCCGGTCATCGCCAAGCACCCCCACTACGCCGACGGCGCCCTCCTGGAACGCATCGTCGAGCCCGAGCGCCAGATCATGTTCCGGGTCCCGTGGGTCGACGACGCCGGCCAGGTCCACGTCAACCGCGGCTTCCGCATCGAGTTCAACTCCGCGCTGGGCCCCTACAAGGGCGGCCTGCGCTTCCACCCCTCGGTCAACGCCGGCATCATCAAGTTCCTCGGCTTCGAGCAGATCTTCAAGAACGCCCTGACCGCCCAGGGCATCGGCGGCGGCAAGGGCGGCTCCGACTTCGACCCGCACGGCCGCTCCGACGCCGAGGTCATGCGCTTCTGCCAGTCCTTCATGACTGAGCTGGCCCGCCACATCGGCCCCTCCACCGACGTGCCCGCCGGCGACATCGGCGTGGGCGGCCGCGAGATCGGCTACATGTTCGGCCAGTACAAGCGCCTGCGGAACTCCTACGACGCCGGTGTCCTCACCGGCAAGGGCCTGGCCTGGGGTGGCTCCCTCGTGCGCACCGAGGCCACCGGCTACGGCACCGTGCTCTTCGCCCAGTCCATGCTCGCCACCAAGGGTGAGTCCCTCGAGGGCAAGAAGGTCCTCGTCTCCGGTGCCGGGAACGTGGCGATCTACGCCATCGAGAAGGCCCAGCAGCTCGGCGCCACCCCCATCACCTTCTCCGACTCCTCCGGCTACGTCGTCGACGAGGCCGGGGTGGACCTCGAGCTGCTCAAGCAGGTCAAGGAGGTCGAGCGCGGCCGCGTGGCCGACTACGTCGAGCGCCGCCCCGGCGCCCGCCTCGTGACCGGCGGCTCGGTGTGGGACGTCCCCGGTGACGTCGCCCTGCCCTGCGCCACCCAGAACGAGCTCGACGGCGACGCCGCGAACACCCTGCTGCGGGGCGGCTGCGGCGTGGTCTCCGAGGGCGCCAACATGCCCTCCACCCCGGAGGCCGTGGAGGCCTTCCAGAAGGCCGGCATCCTCTTCGGCCCCGGTAAGGCCGCCAACGCCGGTGGCGTGGCGACCTCCGCCCTCGAGATGGAGCAGAACGCCGGCCGCACCCGCTGGGACTTCGCCACCGCCGAGGCCAAGCTGACCGGCATCATGGCCGACATCCACGACTCCTGCGTCGCCGCGGCCGAGGAGTACGGCCGCCCCGGCGACTACGTGCTCGGCGCCAACGCGGCCGGTTTCACCCGCGTTGCCGACGTCATGATCGCCCACGGCATCGTCTGATACCTGGCTGATCCGGGCTCGCGCCCACAGCGACGGCGTCCGTCGCCTCTGAGAACGAGGCGGCGGACGCCGTCGCTGTGTTGTGGAAGGGGTGGGGTCGGTGCTCTTGGCAGCCACCCGCGGGGCTCGTTCCTCGCTGCGCTCCCGCCGTGGAGGCAGGTCCCGACGGCGCTGACGGACACCCGGGAGAGGTGGGCACGAGCGCTGTCTGATGAACGTCAGTGAGTGCCGTGAAGAATAATGCCCCGTATCGCCGGGGCGCATACGGTGACCCATGTTCCTCTCCTCATCTTCTCCCGGGTCACCATCCCTCCGCCTGATAAGGAACGACATGCGACTGCGCCCCACGCGGGCCGTCAGGGTCAGCGCCGTCATGTGCGCGCTGACTCTGACAGCCCTCAGTCCCTTCCCGCTCAGCCCTCCTGCCGGTGCTGACGAGCCGGCCGCCCCGGCTGCCCCTCCGGCCGCCGGCGCCACCACCATTGACCTGCTGGGCATCACCGACCTGCACGGCCACATCTCCCGGACCACTCAGACGGACAGCGGTACCGGGCAGACATCCGTCGAGGACCCCGGTGCTGTCACGCTGGCCTGCGAGGTCTCTTCCGCCCGCGCCGCCAACCCCAACACGCTGTTCGTCTCCGCCGGAGACTCCGTGGGTGGATCGGCCTACGTCTCCTCCATCCTCCAGGACCGCCCCACCATGGAGGCGCTCAACGCGATGTCCCTGGATGTCTCCGCCCTGGGCAACCACGAGCTCGACCAGGGCCTGACCGACCTGGAGACGCGCATCCTGCCCGCCTCGAACTTCCCGATCCTGGCCGCCAACGTCTCCGGCTCGACTCCCTTGAGCGCCGAGGGCGGCGGCAAGGGAACCTTCATCAAGGAAGTCGGCGGTGTGCGCGTCGGCTTCGTCGGTGTCGTCACCGATGAGCTTCCCACCCTCGTGTCGCCCTCGGCCCTGTCCACTCTCACCCTGAGTCCGGCGGTCGTCACCGCCAACGCCCGTGCCGCCGAGCTCAAGGACGGCGACCCCGCCAACGGTGAGGCCGACGTCGTCGTCGTGCTCAGCCATGAGGACGCGGCCTCCACGGCCACGAGCTTCTCCAAGAACGTCGACGCCGTCTTCTCCGGGCACACCCACGTGCCCTTCGCCAAGACCGTCACCGGCGCCGAGGGCAACCAGATCGCCGTCGTCCAGGCCGACCACTACGGCTGGGCGCTGGGACGCATCCGCCTGAGCTACGACCCCGCCAGCCGGAAGACCTCAGTGGTCAGCGCCGACAACAAGGACCTGCGCAGCTCGAGCTGCACCACCGATGCCTACGGCGTCGCCGGAATCGTGTCCCAGGCGGAGAAGGACTCCGCCGCCGAGGGCGGCAAGCCGCTGGCCAAGATCGGCTCGGACTTCCTGCGCGGCTCGGACGGCTCCGGCCCCGGCGCCAACCGCGGCACTGAATCCACTGCCTCCAACCTCATCGCCGAGTCCTTCCGCAGCTGGCTCGCCACCGACATCCAGCCGACCGGCTCCACCCGCTACGTGGGCATCATGAACCCCGGTGGCGTGCGCGCCGACCTGCTCTACGCCGCCTCCGGCTCGGAGGGCGATGGGGTCCTGACCTCGGGGGAGGCCTACACCGTCCAGCCCTTCGGCAACGAGATGGCCTACACGACCCTCACCGGCGCCGAGCTCAAGGCTCTGCTGTCCCAACAGTGGCAGCCCGGCTCCAGCCGCCCCGTGCTCACCCTGGGGCTGTCCAGGAACGTCGACGTCCTCACCGAGGCCACCACCGATCCCGCATACGGGGACGAGGCCGGAGCCGCCCCCGCGATCCGCGAGATCCTCGTCGACGGCAAGCCGCTGGCCGACGGCGACAGCGTCGTCGTCGCCTCCAACTCCTTCCTGCTGGCAGGAGGCGACGGCTACACCGTCCTGAAGGACAAGCCCGTGACCAACACCGGCGTCCTCGACCGCGACGTCACCTCCGCCTACCTGGCCTCCTTCGGCGACAAGCCCGTCACAGCCGACTACTCCAAGCGGCAGACCGCGATGACCGTGGGGCCCGTGTACGTCAGCTCAGGCGGTGCGCGCAGCACCGACACGGTCTCCGTGACCCTGGACTCCCTGGCCTACACCAACCCCACCGAGCAGGCCGCCGGCGCCCGGCGTGTGCGCGTCAGCGCGGGGGATAAGGAGATCCTCACCAAGGACCTCGACCTCACCGTCAACCCCACCGGCCCGACCACCGGGCGTGTCGACTTCAACCTCACCTTCCCGGCCGACGCCCCCACGCGCGCCTGCCGCACGGTCCAGGCCACCACCTGCCGCTGGGCCTCCGTCGAGACCCTCGACGCCGCCGGTACGGTTCTCAATCGCTTCTCGGTCGAGATCGAGGATGAGGATGCGGCCGACCCCGGAGTGGACTCGGGAGACAGCACGGCGACGAGCGCTGACGCTGCGGCGGACGGGGCCGGCGGCAAGGCGGCATCCACCCCACAGGGCGGCCCCGGTGCTGCTGAGGCCTCCGCGGGCGGCGGCACCGAGCCGTCTGCGGGGAGCGGCGCGCAGCCCGCATCCACCGCCGCTC
>NZ_KV789159.1:0-52403 GCF_001807465.1 Actinomyces sp. HMSC08A09
GGATGCCCGCCACACTTCCGCGTGGCGGGCATCCGCCGCCGGTCCGATCGCGCAGGATCCGACGCGTGCGTCCGACGTCTATCCGGCGACTAGGGAACGACGACGAGGACGTCGCACTTCGACTTGCGGAGCACCTGGACGGAGACGGCTCCGAAGATGCGGCCGAACAGCGAATCGACGCCTTTGGATCCGACGATGACGAGGTCCGCCTCGGTCTCCAAGGCGACGAGGGTGACGGCATCGACCGCCGTGCCCTCGACGACGACGCCCTGGGCGAGGGCGACGCCGCGCTCAACGGCGGTATCACGCGCCTTCTCGACGACGGCGTAGGCCTGGTCCTCGGTGAGCCCGACCCGCACATCGGCGACGGGGGCGGACTCGTTGATGCGAGCCTTGTCCCGCGCCGAGACGGGGTCGAAGCCGGCGACGAGGAGAAGAGCGGCGTCGCACAGGAGAGCCATCTCGCAGGCGCGATCGATGACGTGGGTGTTCGCCTCGACATCGCCGACTCCGGCGACAATGGTGGTATAGGTCACGGATGACATCCTTTCGTGGGGCACCCGGTCAGGCCACGGCAGTCTCAGTGGCGGACACGGCGGCGGCGCGCACCCGCGGGTCCGCGTCCTTGACGGTGTCGATCCACTCGATGAGCAGACCGGCGATGATGAGGAAGACTGCGACGAAGAGCAGGGCGTTGACCGGGTGATCGCCGAGCAGGTGCTTGTAAATGGGACCGAAGGTGAGGGTCTGGATGAACTGGGGGATGACGATCATCATATTGATAACGCCCATGTAGACGCCTCGGCGCTCCTTGCGGATCATCTCAATGGCCATGATGTAGGGTACGCCCGTAATAGAAGCCCAGGCCACACCAATGCCGATCATGGGCAGGTAGAGGACCACGGTGTGGCCGGGGCTGCCGATGCGGGTGAGCAGGACCAGGCAGACGGCGGCGAGGCACAGCGCCGCGGTGTGGACGTGCTTGGGGCCGATGCGGTTGGACAGTCGCGCCAGGAAGAGGGCGACGACCGTGCAGGAGACGTAGTAGACGACCATGAGCCCGGTGGCGAAGCCGGAGGCGTTGTTGAAGGCCTCGGTCTTGGCGTACCCCGGGTCGGACAGGTTCACGCCGAAGTAGGTGACGGCGCACATGAGGCCCAGGTACTGCCAGAAGACGTTCATGGCGTACCACTGGAAGAGGTAGACCAGGGCCATCTTCTTCAGGCCGCGGGGCATCTCGACGATGGCGACGCCGATGTCCTTGACGAAGCCGAAGGGGCCCTCCTCCCGCTTCTTGCGCTCGAGCTCGACCAAGCCCTCCGGCGTGGGCGGCAGCTCCTTGGTGGAGAGCACCGAGATGAGCACCGAGCCGATGGAGCACACCGAGCCCACCATGAAGGCGCCGAAGACCCAGTAGGGGATGCCGGCGGCGGTGGCGCCCGCCAGGGTCTTCTCCAGAACGACGAGGGTCCCGGCGGCCAGAGCCGAGCCGGCGCCGATGAACAGGGACTGGGCGAGGAAGCCCTTGGCGAGCTGCTTGGAGGGCAGGCGGTCGCCGATGAAGGCCCGGTAGGGCTCCATGGCCGTGTTGTTCGAGGCGTCCAGCAGCCACAGGCACAGCACCGCCATCCACACGGCGGTGACGAAGGGCATGAGGAACAGGAACACGGAGCAGCCGACGGCCCCGATCAGGAAGAAGGGCTTACGGCGTCCCCACTTCTCGCTCCAGGTCCGGTCCGAGAGCGCCCCGATGAGCGGTTGGATGAGCAGGCCGGTGACGGGTCCGGCCAGATTGAGGATGGGGATCTCGTCAGCGGAAGCCCCGAGGAACTGGTAGATGGGCGACATGGCGTTCTGCTGCATGCCGAAGGAGTACTGGATGCCGAAGAATCCGACGTTCATCAGCAGGATCTGAGCAGTGCTCATCATGGGCTTGTGCGCGATGTCCGCCGCGCTATTCTGGGAAGTCTGTGCCATAGGTCATCCTTGTCCTGGGCCCTGTGGAACTCTGTCGACGCCGCCCGAGACGGACGCCGCACTTCCTGCCCGAGAGAACGCTGTACGGGACGGCGGGGATCTCAGGAAGTCAAGCAGGTCAATGATCCACCCAACATGACTAACGTTTGACAGGTCTTTAGTCCCATTATCGGATCTCGCACGAGCCGGACCGGGTCATGACTCAGGCACGCAGGGCAATCATCCCACGATGCGCGCTGAGGCGCACCTCCAGAGCCAGCGCCTCACCGTCCGGGTCCCCGGTGGGCCCCGGTGACCTGAGGCCCGCCGGGAGACGCACGGTGCCGCCTCCCTCCTCGCCGAGCGCGACGGCGGCCACTCCGCCCTCGAACTCGCGCACCCAGGCGCCCGAGGTCCTCCGGGGCCGTCCCAGCGGGCGCCCCAGGTCGGCGTCGAGGGCGGGGAACCAGGGAGTGCGCGAGTAGTCGTCGTGACCGGTGGCCGTGTAGGCGCCCTCCCCTCCCCCGAAGACCCAGAAGGCCGCCAGCCCGTAGAGGCCGGGGGACGTGCGGGCACCGGACATGGAGCCGCCGCCCCCGCCGTCGGGCGTGCGCACGATGGACAGGCCCGGCCCTCGCAGCTCGTGAATCTGGGCCAGGGCCGTGGCCTCATCGAAGAGGTGATGGTCCCCCCAGCCCAGCCAGCACTCGTCGAAGCCACCACCCCAGGCCGAGTGGCGCTCCCAGCGGCCGGGTTCCCGGCGGGCCTCGGCCACGTTCGGGATGAGGATCTTGCCGACGCCGTTGAGGCCGGCACCGGCCTGGTCCACGAAGATGTTCAGCTCGGCGCGCAGGGCGGCGGTGTCAGCGATTCCGTCCAGGGGGAGGTCCAGGCCGTAGTAGTCGTCGAAGACGTCGTTGTCCGCCATGACGCCGTCGAAGGCGGTCTCAGCGGTGGCCTGGCAGACCTCCTCCACCCAGCGGGCGCGGTAGTCGGGGTCCCACACACGGGCCTGGAAGTGGCCGGGGTAGGTGTTCCACTCGACCAGGTCGCCGTTGTCACGCCTGGCGAGCCAACCGCGGCGGAGGGCCTCGCGGTAGGACAGCCCGGAGGCGCGCATGGAGTCCGGCTCGAAGTCTCGCGTGGAGGACAGGCACCGGTAGGCCAGGACCGTCATGTCCGGTCGCGCCTCCTTGAGGCGGGCTGCTGCCTCGGTCTCCCAGGGCTGGAGGATCGCGGCCCGGTAGTGGGCGATCGCGAAGTCCAGCTCCCCGGGCTCGAGCGGGTTTCCGTAACGGATCCAGGCGCCGACGCCGCCGGTGCTGCTCCTCATGCTCCTCCTCGGTCGGCGCGGGTACCGGTCTGCTCGCCGGCACCGCCCTGACGGTAGATCTTGTTGTAGGAGGCGTTGACCTTGACCAGGTCGTAGGCCGCCTCCACGCGGCCGCGGGCGTTGAGGCTCAGGCGCTCGTAGAGATCGACGTCGCTGATGACCTCCTGGACCTTGTCCGCCATGACGGCGGGGTCACCGGGCTCGATGATGATGCCGCAGGGGTCCCAGGTCTCCCCCTCGTCGGTGACGATCAAGTCCTCGACGACGGAGCGCACGGCGCCGACGTCGGTGCTCACCGTGGGGATGCCGGCCCCCATGGTCTCCAGGGAGACGACCGGCAGGCCCTCGTTGTAGCTGGGCAGGACGAACAGGTCGAACTCAGGCAGGAGCTCACGGACCTTGACGGTCCCGCGGATGGTGATGACGCTCTCCAGGCCCTGCTCGACGATGCTGGTGAGGCACTGCTCGAAGTAGGAGGGCATGTGCTCGGTGGGCCCACACACGTCCAGGTGGATGTTCAGGCCCCGGTCCACCATGAGGCGCACCGAGTCGATCATGTCCAGCAGCCCCTTGATGGGCACGACACGGGCGATGTATACCAGCTTCCACAGGTGCTTGTCCGCGCCCTCCTTCTTGATCTCCTCGATGGCGGCCAGGCGCGCGGCGTAGGAGGCATCGAACTCCTTGGTGACGATGCCGTTGGGGATGACGATGGCGCGCCCGGAGTCGCCGCCGAGCTCATTGGCCTCGGTGATGGCCCGCGGGTAGAGGTAGGTGGAGGCGTAGGCGTAGGGGTAGCACAGGCGCCCCATCTCCAGCCACCAGGCCATCCACATGCGCTCGCGGCCGGTGACGTCGAAGGTGCGGTAGTCGGTGAGCCTGATGTTGAGGTCCAGCCGGCGTTCCAGGAGGGTGTTGACGGTGTCGCGCACGTAGAGGTTGTGCTCGGTCAGCAGCACCTTGGTGCCGTGCTCGCGGGCGGCGTTGACGCCCAGGAGCATGGCGTAGCCGGTGGTGTGGGCGTGGTAGACCTGGGCGCGCGGGACCGGTTCGGCCAGGACCGCGTAGGCCAGGGAGAAGAAGTCGCGCAGGCACCAGAAGATGTCGGTCATCGACATCCCCAGGTCCGGCATCATGTCGTGGTAGGCCTCCATGAACTCGCGCGTGCCCAGGATCGCCCAGACCGGGTAGCGGCGCGAGGCGCTCAGGCCCTCGCTGATGAGGTCCCACAGCGGCTCGGTCTGACCGTCCTGGGCCAGGGCGAGCAGGGCCCCCAGGATGCGCCGGGACAGCTCGCGGCGCTGGCGGCGGTTCATGCGCAGGTCGCGCGGGCGGGCGCGCAGGAAGTCCTCCTGGTGCTCCTCCATGGACAGGTAGAGGACCTTCACCCAGGCGACGTTGTCCGGCATGCCGTACAGATCCTTGAGGGGCGAGTGGGAGTCCCAGGTGATGTGGATGATCCCGAAGGTGAGGTCCGGGTTGCCGGTGATGATGTCGTGGACCACCGCGGAGACCCCGCCCTTGAGGTAGGGGTAGGTGGACTCCATGACGATGGCGACGTCGACGTCCACGTACACGCCGTCCTCGGGGACGCCGTCGGGCAGGACCTGCTCATCGGCCTCGGGCTCAGGCTCCTCGGGGGGCGGGAGCAGCTCGGCCGCGCCGGCGGGGGCCTCCTCGTCCTCGGTCTCCTCCTGGGCCGCCTGCTGCTGGGACAGGGGGATGGCGGCGGCGTGAGAGGCGGCCGAGGCCACGGACTCCCAGGCGATGGCGGTGGGTGCGGGGGGCTGCTGGGGATGCTGGGGCTCGGGCTGGTCGGGCTGTGGGAGGACGGACTCCTGCGGGGCAGGCCCAGCGGGGGCTGAGGGCTCCGGCCGGTCCGACTCCTGCCGGGCCGGCTCGGCGACAGCCGAGGGCCCGCCGTGCACCGGGGGCACGGAGGGCTCAGAGGAGTCGGAGGGCTCAGAGGTCGCTCCGGCTGCAGCGGCGCCGGAGGCCAAGGCGGAGGGGGCGGCGGGGACGGAAGGGGCTTCGGCGTCAACGAGTGGCTCCGACGCGGTGGAGCGGGGGGCGGCCGGCTCCACTGGTGAGGAGGCCGAGGCGCCCGAGGCAGCCGGTGCAGCAGAGCTCACGGCGCCGAAGATCGGGGAGTCCAGAGCCTCGGGGCTCTGCGGGGAGGTCGGCTCCGGGCTCTTGGGGCGGGGCTGGACCACTCCGTAGCCGGCCGGCGCCGGGGTCTGGACGACGCCGTAGATCGGCACGGCCGGGATCTCAGGAGCCGGGATCTCAGGAGTGGAGGCCGAGGCCGCGGCCGGCTCGGCGACCGGTTCGGTGGCGGGCGGGTCAGTGGATGGGACGGCGGGCGAGCCTGCGGAGGGGGTGGCGGCCGAGGGCCCGCTCAGGGCGCCGCCGGTGGTGACGACGACGCCGTATCCGTCGGGGCCGACCTTGATCCTGGGGCCGGCCTCCTCGCCCCGGTCGCCGATGCCAGGGGCGTCGTCAGGACTGGGCATCGGGGCGTAGCCGCCGGCGGGAGCCGAGTAGCGCAGCGGAAGGCTCTCCAGGCGGGCGCGGAAGGAGGATGACGAGCTCACCAGGACATGGCCTTTCCCCAGAAGAACGAGTACTCGGGTGCGGCCCACCGCTTGCGGTAGAGCAGCAGCCCCAGCGCGCACAGCAGCAGGTCGACGCCGGCCAGCGGCAGGTAGGCGGCGGCGTCGGCCACCTTGAGCAGCAGGGCCGCGGCGATCGCCACGTGGATGCCGGACAGGAGCAGGGCGGTGGTCGAGTCGCCGATGTGGTCGATCTCGTAGCTCAGGAGCGTCAGCACCGTGAACAGGGTCGAGGCGAGGCACACCTCGAGGACCAGCGGGACCTGCTCGGTGGACATGAGCGCCATGGAGCACACGACGACGATGACGCCGGCGACCCCCACGATGCAGGCGCGGATGAGGCTGGCGTCCAGCAGCCGACGCAGCGTGCGTCCGCGCTCGCGCAGACTGGCCATGCCCTCACGCTTGAGAACCGTCTGGAACAGGGCGATCTCGGTGTTGACCCGGGGTGCGGTGACCGCGAAGTAGTAGCAGTAGGCGACGACGGCGGGCTGGAGGCACAGGTAGACCAGCGCCACGTCGAAGTCACGACCGGCGCCCAGGAAGAGGAAGAACTTGTCCGACCACAGCACTCCTCCCAGGATCGCACCGCGCAGCATGTCCTGCACGAGGATGCCGGTGGCGACCCCGCGGGGCCGCAGGATCTTTCCCAGAGAGCGCCCCATGGACAGGAGCTGACTGAGGGCTCCCACCAGCGGGGGCAGGTACCACCAGGTCGGCTCGGCGACGAGTGCGACGGCGTAGCAGAGCCAGCCCACCGACCACAGGCGGCGGCGTCCGGCGACGTCGGCGACGATGAGCGACTGGACGAAGACGACGTGCAGGAGGAGCAGGGCAGTGTGGACGCCCAGGACGTGCAGGTTCCAACCGGTCACGGCGGCCACGACGAGGATCTCCAGCGCCGTGGGCAGGAGCGCCCACAGGAACAGCGCCGGCCAGATGGAGCAGTAGCGCTCCAGGACCGCCCGCGGGCCGCGGCCGAGGGAGTCGCCCAGGAGCCGGTAGACGGGGGTGCCGATGATCTGGCTGAGCCAGGGCACGGCCACTGACACGCTCAGGACGATGACCGGCAGGCCGATGCCGCTCACCGTGCTGGCAGCCATCTTCTGGGACACGACGGGGAAGCTCAGGCCCAGCAGGATCGCCGGGGACATGCCCAGGAGCATTGCCGCCCCCCAGTGCCAGCGGGCCCCCGGGGCGATGCCGCCGCGCTTGAGCGCACGGGTGGGCGGCGCCGTGACCAGCCCCAGGCCGATGAGGACCGTGAGGACCAGAACGCCGACGGTGACCTGCTTCGGCCACCCGACCCAGGGCAGCACCGCCGCCACCACGCCGAGGACGCTCAGGGTCGCAGCAGCGTTAGCGGTCCGCAGACGCGGAAAACGGTGCTGGTGGAAATGTCGCGGTTCGTATCTGAGTTGGGTCATGGGAGTAGCGGCACCAAGAATGCGTGAGCACGCACGGGCGATCCGAGCCGGACATTCCGGTGCCGCGACCGAGGGGTGTCGCGGCAGTCTGAATGAGGGCGGACAGGTACGGACAGTGAGGACGAGTAGGGGCGATAGCGGTTGAGACGGCCCCGCGCGGGGCGGGGTGACGACACCGATCGACCATGTCCGAGGGACGACTTTCGACGGATCGTCACTCCACTGTATCGGGCAGAGGACTGACATGAGACGGTCAAGCCAAACTCTCAGAATGTTCTCTTACTGTATTCAGGCGTCATTCACATTTCATGTGCTTGCTTCGCAGTTCATGCGACTATGAGGCCCGTGCATATTCGCAGCCGTGAACTTCACCCCGCACACTCCTGCGTCCACGATCATGGTCGCCACCTGGAAAAATGAGCACAGGGGCAAGGCAACCCCACCACCACCTCCGCGGTTCGTGCCAACGCGTCTTGCAGTCTGAGGGCTCCCATGCGCGGCGACGACGATGGGCCGCAACCCCAGCGGGGTTGCGGCCCATCGTATGGAACTGATAAGGGAACTTGACCGGGCGGGACCCGGCGAGGTCAGCGCCCGGGCTCGGCGGCCGGCGAGGCGCCGCCGCCGCGACTGATGGGCGGAGTGGAGATGCGCAGCGGGCTGGAGGCCCCACCCCCACCACCGGCCGCGGCGTCCTCGGCCTCACGCAGTGCGGCGACCTCGGCCTCGCCCTGCTCCCAGGGCTCGCCGCGGAAGATGAACTCACCCAGGATGGACTCGCCCTCGGCGTCGACGATGACCTTCTGGCCCCGCTCGAGCTCGCCGAAGAGGATCTTCTCGCTCAGGGCGTCCTCGATGTCGCGCTGGATGGCGCGGCGCAGCGGACGGGCGCCGAGCACCGGGTCGAAGCCGCGCTCGGCCAGGAGGTCCTTGGCGGCCTCGGTCAGCTCGATGGTCATCTGCTGCTCGGCCAGGCGCTTGTCGAGGCGCACGATCATGAGGTCGACGATCTGGCGCACCTCCTCCTTGGTCAGCTGCGGGAAGACGATGAGGTCATCGACGCGGTTGAGGAACTCGGGCCGGAACTGCTGCTTGAGCTCGCGGTTGACGTGGGCCTTCATCTCCTCGTAGTCCATGGCGCCGGACTCGGTGGACTGGAAGCCGGTGGCCACCGACTTGCCGATGTCCTTGGAGCCGAGGTTGGTGGTCATGATGATGACGGTGTTCTTGAAGTCGACCACGCGGCCCTGGGCGTCGGAGAGGTGACCGTCCTCCAGGATCTGCAGCAGGGAGTTGAAGATGTCCGGGTGGGCCTTCTCAACCTCGTCGAACAGGACCACGGAGAAGGGCCGGCGGCGCACCTTCTCGGTGAGCTGGCCGCCCTCGTCGTAGCCGACGTAGCCGGGAGGGGCGCCGAAGAGCCGCGAGACCGTGTGCTTCTCGGCGAACTCGGACATGTCGAGCTGGATGAGGGCGTCCTCGTCGTCGAACAGGAACTCCGCCAGGGCCTTGGCCAGCTCGGTCTTTCCGACGCCGGTGGGGCCGGCGAAGATGAAGGAGCCGCCGGGGCGCTTGGGGTCCTTCAGGCCGGCGCGCGTGCGGCGGATCGACTTCGACAGGGCCTCGATGGCCTTGTTCTGGCCGATGATGCGCTTGTGGAGCTCGGCCTCCATGTTGAGGAGCTTGGCGGACTCGGCCTCGGTCAGCTTGACCACCGGGATGCCGGTGGACATGGCCAGGACCTCGGCGATGAGCGCCTCGTCGACCTCGGCGACCTGGTCGAGGTCGCCGGACTTCCAGGCCTTCTCCTTGGCGGCGCGCTCGTCGGCCAGGCGGCGCTCGTCGTCGCGCAGGGAGGCGGCGCGCTCGAAGTCCTGGTCGTCGATGGCCGACTCCTTCTCCCGCTTGACCTGGGCGATCTGCTCGTCGATCTCGCGCAGCTCGGGCGGAGCCGTCATGCGGCGGATGCGCAGGCGGGCGCCGGCCTCGTCGACCAGGTCGATGGCCTTGTCCGGCAGGAAGCGGTCGTTGATGTAGCGGTCGGCGAGCTTGGCGGCGGCCTCGATGGCCTCGTCGGTGATGACGATGCGGTGGAAGGCCTCGTAGCGGTCGCGCAGGCCAGTGAGGATCCCGATGGTCTCCTCGATGCTGGGCTGGTCGACGGTCACCGGCTGGAAGCGGCGCTCCAGGGCTGCGTCCTTCTCGATCTTGCGGTACTCGTCCAGGGTGGTGGCCCCGATGGTCTGGAGCTCGCCGCGGGCCAGCATGGGCTTGAGGATGGAGGCGGCGTCGACGGCGCCCTCGGCGGCACCGGCACCGACGAGGGTGTGGATCTCATCGATGAACAGGACGATGTCGCCGCGAGTGCGCACCTCCTTGAGGACCTTCTTGAGGCGCTCCTCGAAGTCACCGCGGTAGCGCGAGCCGGCCACGAGCGAGCCCATGTCCAGGGAGTAGAGCTGCTTGTCGCGCAGGGTCTCAGGGACGTCGCCGTGGACGATGGCCTGGCTCAGCCCCTCGACGACGGCGGTCTTGCCCACGCCCGGCTCCCCGATGAGGACGGGGTTGTTCTTGGTGCGCCGGGAGAGGACCTGCATGACCCTCTCCATCTCCTTCTTGCGGCCGATGACCGGGTCCAGCTTGCCCTCGCGAGCGGCGGCGGTGAGGTTGCGGCCGAACTGGTCCAGGATGGCGCTGCCCGAGGGCGTGCCCTCCTTGGAGGGGCCGCCGGCGTTGACGGTCTCCTTGCCCTCGTAGCCCGAGAGCATCTGCATGACGGTCTGGCGCACGCTGGACAGGTCCCCGCCGAGGTTGGTCAGGACCTGGGCGGCCACTCCCTCGCCTTCGCGCAGGAGGCCGAGGAGCAGGTGCTCGGTGCCGATGTAGTTGTGGCCGAGCTGGAGGGCCTCGCGCATGGAGAGCTCGAAGACCTTCTTGCCGCGCGGCGTGAAGGGGATGTGGCCGGTGGGGGCGGACTGCCCCTCGCCGATGATCTCAATGACCTGGCTGCGCACGGCGTCCAGGGAGATATCCATGGACTCCAGGGCCTTGGCGGCCACTCCCTCGCCCTCGTGGATGAGGCCGAGAAGGAGGTGCTCGGTGCCGATGTAGTTGTGGTTCAGGGCCCGCGCCTCGTCCTGCGCGAGCACGACGACGCGTCGGGCGCGGTCGGTAAAGCGTTCAAACATCAGTAATTCCTCCTCGGCACGCGCTCAGTGCGGGACCGCTCGTCCGGTGGTGGCGAGGGATGTCGCAGCGCCGCGGAGAGATGGCGCTGAGAGCACGTGCTGACAAGGCTAACCAGGCCGACGCCCCGGCCATGCCCCTGTTCGCGGTAGGCGTGAGTAAGCCTTGAGTCGGGTCGGCTCAAGATGAGGAGCTGCAGGGTCGGCCCGCCTCCCGCCTGGCACCCCGCACCCGTCATTCCACGCCTGGCGCCCCACCTCTGCCGCCCCACCCCACCGGCCGCGGTCGTAGGTTAGGTCGCGCGATCGCCCCCTGAACCCTCGGCCGCGCGACATAAGGTACGACCGCGGCGACGGGGACGGCGTCGGTGTATTCACGCGGCGCAGGACGAGCTGCCTCACGAATTCTGCCGCACAATTCGGATCCGCCCATCACAATGGGGGCCATGCCTCCCGTGCCTTCTCCCGCCGACGACGGCCATCCCCACACCGAGAACCTCGAGCAGTTCTCCACCAAGTGACGCCCAAGCCGGCCCACAACGAAAGACCCCACGCCATGCCACGCGCCGCCGACGTCGACCATCCCATCGACGACTCCCCCTCCGCTTCCGGCCACAGCGCCGACCAGGCCGATGCGGCCCTCAACCGGCGCAGACGTCGCCATCAGCGCATCATCGCGGCCCTGACGTCGCTGCGCTTCGGCTGCTTCCTCGGCATGGTGGCCGCGGCCGCCCTCTGCGTCATCTACGGCAGCGGGATCGCCAAGGTGCTGCTCAAGCTCCCCCTGCTGTCCTGGAAGGGTCTGGCACTGGCCGTATTCCTGTGGGTGTGCGGGGTCGTCCTCTGGCCCGAGCCGCGCCATGACATCCGCAGCACGCGCAGCAGGATCCTGACCGCGGCCCGCTCAGCACTCATGCTCCTACCCGCTGTTCTGGTCCCGGCCGCTGCCGTGTACGCCGTCCTCCCGATCATCAGGCTCTGGAAGTTCGTGCTCTCCACCTACGCGGTCAACCTCGGCGATGCCCTGGCCTACATCATGGGGATCGCCGCCTTCGCCCTCTTGCTGTCCACAGACGTTCTTCTGCGGGCCTCACGTGCTCTGTTCGAGCCCTATGCCGACAAATCGCTGTACGAACCCAATCCGATCTCGGCGCGGATACACGACCTGCGCGATCAGCTGCGGGGACCGTGGCGATCCTCCCTCCGGGCCCTGGGGCCTCGCGCCCTGCTCGCCCTCGTTCCCGTCGTAGCGCTCGTCGCCTCCTTCGCCGTCCCCTACCGCGGCCACCCGACGGCGTCCAACCGGCCCACCATCACCCAGGCCACTGGCCCGTCGGTGAACGCCGACCAGCTGCCGGCATACCCCACCGGCTTCGCCTCGCAGGAGACGTGGACCAAGAACCTGGCGAGCGGACAGGACGTGATCGCAGGAGCCGCCGGCCCCATCGTTCTCACCTCCGACGGAGTCACCGGGCTCGACCCCCGTGACGGCTCGAACCGCTGGAGCTACCAGCGCAAGGGCTCAACAGCGGGAGAAGTCATCCGCAGTCCCGACGGCCGCTACATGGCGTTGAGATTCGATGATCCGGTCGTCTACACATCCTTGACCAACACTGACGGAGAGCTCGACTCCTCGACGCCGAAGACCACCGTCGTCCTGGACACCATCACCGGAGCCGCGGTTTTCGACTGGCGCGGCGACAGTCCCCTCCAGATGACCGACTCGGCAGTCCTCTACGGCACCACCGCCTACTCGCTGAAGGACCGGTCGACCATGTGGGACCTTCGAAAGCTCAGCGTTGACGGAGCCTCAGGTCCTCAGCCCGCCCAGGCCGCCTACTTCGGCGCGGCTGGTCACTCGGCCTTCGTCCTCAGTCTCCCCTCGAGGGACCGTGACGTCGTCGTATCGCAGAAGGATCCCACCATCACGCATGAGCTTCCTGACCTCACCCCGCAGTCATCCTCACCGACCACCGGCGGGTCCGACGTCGACGACAGCCCCGTTGTCATCGACGGCTGGGTGGTCATTGACAAGCCCGCCGGGAAACAGGTCAAGCCTGCATGGTCCGAGAAGGGCCTACAGGATAGGGAGGTCCAAGCCGTCAGCCTCGACGGCCTGGCCGGTATCCCCGGAGCAGACACTCGGGCCTACGATCTCGGCATGACCTCCGAGGTCAACTCGGTCGCCTCCAGGAAATCGCAGACCCTCGTGACCCTCCCGCCCCTCCCAGCGGAGAAACCAGAGAATGACGTCGACTCGGACCTTCTCCTGTGGGAGGCCTCCGGCACTGTCGGCTCCGTCTTCAACCCTCGGACCCTGGCGGTGACGACGGCGTCACAGACACCGGGGCTGGCCGCCGCCTCCGTCGGCATCACCCAGGCCGCAGTGGGTGAAGCCGTCGAGGGACGGATCACCGTCAAGCCCGCGGACGGGTCGTCGGGCGTATCAATCCCTCTGGCACCGGGGACAACATTCGCTCCGCCGGGAGACAAGCTCTACAACCCTCAGCTCAAGGATCTGGCACTGGCCGACGTGAAGCCGGAAGAGAATCTAGTGAGCGCCATCAGTACTCCCGGCGTCACCATCATCATGGTTCGGACAGGCACACGGTATTCCGGCACCTCTCGCATCTACGCCGTGGGAGGAGAAGCCCGATGATGCGCCACACGACACACGCGACGAAGCCCGCCCCCATGCCCTCGATGCGCCGTCACCGCACCGGTTCGGCGGCGAACCGCGCCGCCCGTGCCCTAGTGGCAGCGTTCCTGATCTCACTGCCACTGTCCGGCTGCGGCTCCTCAACCCCGAAGACAGCAGCGACCACGCCGTCGGCGGGAGTCTCCGTCAGCCCGCTCAGTGCACATCAGGTGGAGTCCGAACGGAAGCACTTCGACGTCATTGACGTTGGCGACCTGCCTACCCGCTATGGGACCGTCAGGGTGGATAACTCGCAGGTCTCATCCGGTGCCAAGTTGGAACGCGCAGGAGTCGTCACCAGCTACAAACCGGGTAGCACGGGGTACAAACCGGATATCAAGGGCATGCAGTGGGCCAGCCGCATCGAACCTGCGGTATTCGATCACGAATACCAGGACAGCAGTGATGACTGGTCAACCACTCAAAAGAACACATTCCATCTTCTCGAGCAGGAGTCCTCCGGCGTGGGCGTCGTCAGTCCCGACGGGAAGCACATCTCACTCATTCTCCAACCGCACCGGACGGCTCAGGACGACGACTTCTCAGCCCAGCGCACCTACGTCGTCGTCCTCAGTGCCGAGACGGGGAAGCTCGAGGGCTCGGTGGAGGTCTCCGGACTGATCCTGGGGCGGGTCCTCACCAATGACAGCCTGGCCATCCAGACCGCCCAGAACTACTACCCGGGAGCCGAGGGTCAGGGAGTCATCTCCGTCTACCCGCTGAGCAACCTTGCGGGTAAACCGTCCACCATCCCCAGTGACCACTGGCTCATCGGCGCCTCCCGGGACTCACTCCTCCTGTCCCCGTACTCCCCCACCGCCAGCAACGATGGGAGCACCCGGTTCCGCCCGTTCACGGTGACTCAGATGGGTACGGACGGCACAGTGCGCAGAACCATCACCGGTGTCAACCGGCTCTACCCCGGCGGATGGCTTCAACGCTTCAGCGATCCTGCCGCCGCGGCCACACTCGCCGCCAGCACCGCAGGGAAGGACGATGACCAGACGCGAGCCGCTTGGAACGCCTTGCCGACCCAGATCGTCGACCTGAACTCGGGAAGCACGCACGACCTCACGGGAGGAAAGGCCGAATCGGTTGGTGTCCCCACCGGCCCCGGCCTGCTCATCCGCCATGAGGCCGCCGACGGCAACGGCAACCCCCAGCAGTTCTGGCTCAGCGCCTCCGACGACGGACACCCCCACACCGAGAACCTCGAACAGTTCACGGACGACTGAAGCGGGGGCCAGCGGGCCGGCCTCCTGTCACCGCCCCCCGCCCCGAGGCTCGTCACCATTCCGCGGAGGGTGCGGGCCGCCTCGGCTCTCTTACCCGCTCGTCGAGCCGCGCTTATCCGAAGTGCCGCTCGACTGCGGCGATATCCCCGTAGGAGGCCTGCGCCCCCACCGAGGTCGTCGCGAAGGCGGAGACGGCCGAGGCCGCACCTGCCGCCTCCTTGAGTCCCGCCCCTGCGGCGAGCGCCGCCAGCAGCGTGCCCAGGAAGGAGTCTCCGGCACCGGTGGTGTCCACGACGTCAGCCGGGAAGGGATCGACCGGGGTGATCTCCTCCCCCTCGATCACCATCGACCCGCGTCCCCCCAGAGTCACCACCGCGGAGGGGATGCCCATCGCGGCCAGCCTCTTCGCGCAATCGCCCCAGTCCGTGGCGTCGTCGGCCCGGTCACCCTCCGGCTCGACCGCAGTGTCACTCGCACCCGGCTTCAGCATGTCGGCGAGCTCATGCTCGTTGACGACCAAGACATCGATCGCCTCCAGGAGCCCGGCGGACAGGACCGGGTGGAACGGAGAGTTGTTGAAGACCACGCGGGTGCCGGCGTCGTGGGCGATACGGGCCGCGGCCTCCACCGCGTCGGGGCTCACCTCCATGCACAGCCCCAGCACACGGGCCTCGCCGATGACGCCCTGGTGCCGCCGCGCCGTCGAGACATCCACTGTCCCGTTCGCACCGGGAGACACCACGATGGTGTTGTCCCCCGCGGAGTCCACGGTGATGATGGCGGTGCCGGTGGCCACGTCCTCGCGCTGAACCGCGGAGGTGTCCACGCCGGCACGCTGGAGGGACTCGATGAGCAGGTCGCCGTGACCGTCCGCCCCGACTGCCCCGATCATCCTCACGTGAGCGCCGAGAAGACCGGCCTGAACCGCCTGGTTCGCGGACTTGCCTCCCGGCAGGATCACCAGGTCCTCCCCGCTGATCGTCTCACCGACCTTGGGAAAGCGCTCGGTTCGGACCGTCAGGTCAGCATTGAGGGACCCGAAGACGGCAACCTCGCCGGATACGTCACCCAGAACAGCTCGCACACACGTACGCATCAGATATCTCCCTTTCATGTGGCATCGATTCACGGACGGGGACCGCGGGTGGACTCACGCAGGCTGAGCGAGGCCTCGTGAATCACCTGCTGGACAGCCCCATCGGGGTTCTCGATCCGCTGCAGCAGTAGCCGAACCGTCTCGGCCGCCATGCGTGGAATGTCGTTCGATATGGACGTCAGTGCCGGACTCATCAGATCAAACCACGGAAGATCATCGAATGTGGCCACTCCGACGTCGGCACCGACTCCGACCCCCAGCCGCTTCATCGCGCGCAGCGCACCGAGCGTGATGACGTTGCCTCCGCAGATGAGGACATCCGGCCGGCAGTCGGCGAAGAGGCGCTCCGCACGCTCCTGAGCCTGCGAGGCGTCATGTGCGGACGACAGTACCGGGAAGCCTGACCATCCGGCAGCCTCCAGCTCCTCGGAGACCACCCGAGCGCGTCCGGCGCCCGTACTGGTGGCGTCCGGCCCTGAGATCACGGCCGGACGCTGGTAGCCCGCGTCGCGCAGGTGCCCGGCCAGCTCGCGTACTGCCCCTCGGGGATCCACCAAGACCGAGTCGATGCCCGCCCCGGGCAGGAGCCGGTCCACGGCGACAGTCGGGGTCTGCGCCACCAGCTCCTGCAACCCGCTCGTGGGAGGCCCCACCGGCACCAGGATCATGCCGTCGACCCGCTGCTCGAGCATCGACAGCGCCACCTGCTCCTGGGCCGCCGGGTCCTCCTGACCATTGGCGATCATCAACAGCAGCCCCAGGCGATTCGCCTGCGTCTCCACGTGGTGGGCCAGCTCAGCGAAGAAGGGATTGTCGATGGCTCCGACGACAAGGCTGATCGTCCCCGAGCGGCCGGTCCGCAGGGAGGCGGCATGCGCATCCCTGCGGTACCCCAGCCGCTCAGCGGCCTGACGGACGCGCTCCTTGGTCGCCTCAGGGATACCGGGCACGTCGCTCAGGGACCTGGAGACGGTCGACACCGCCACTCCCAGCTCGCGAGCAATATCCCTCTGAGTAACCATCGTCTCCCACCTCGTGGCGAGTCCCGGCGCCGACCGCGGCCGGCCGGGCTCTCAGCTCCCCGCGGGCCCGGCCGGTGCCTCGCCGTCGGCCGCCGCCCGGGGGATCAGCAGCGAAGCGAGGAACGCCAGCGCAAGCAGCACCACACCGGCGATGATCGAGGCCACGTAGGCTCCTCGTCCCACGTCTCCCGCAGCGGTCTTCACCGCGTACAGGATCGCGAAGGAGATCCCGGCGCCCAGGTTGAAGGCCCCGGCGTTGAGGCCAGGAAGGTAGCCGGGGTTGTCCTTCGGGGAGAGCTCGATGCCGAGCCCGTTGAGCATGATGTTGCCCATGCCCGCATAGGTGACGCCGACGAGGATCGAGATGACCAGCAGCAGCCACGGCTGCGGACTCGCCACCCCGAGGAGGAGAAGGCCGAGCCCCGCCACCGTGCCGATGAGGCCGATCCGAAGGACCCGGTGGTACCCCATGCGACCGGCGAGGGTGCCCGCAACCGGCCCCATGACCAGTCCCGCCAGGGCGTAGGGCGTCAGCGTCCAGAACGAGACGACGTCGGCCCCCAGTGCGGCACCGAAGTCCGCGTCCTGCCCGAGGGCGGGAACGATGCCGTTCATGATGGCGAAGACCCCGGTCATCGTCAGCATGGTGGTGAGCAGAAGCGCCCAGGTGGAGCGCGACCTCAGGTAGGTGGTGGTCACCAGGGGGTGGCGGCTCGCCGACTCCTGGCGCCAGAAGGCGACGAAAGCCACGCCGGCAACCACCAGGAGAACCAGGACGAGCACCCAGTTGGCCTGGGCGAGCTTGCCGGCCTGGTCGATCGCGATGAGGGCCGAGCCGACCGCCACCACCAGGAGGCTGGTCCCCAGCCAGTCCATCGGCGTCGGGTTGTCGATCCGGGACTCGTCGGTGAGCAGGGCAACGGCGAGGGCCGCGGCGACGGCGGCCGCCGTCATCACCCAGAACACCGAGGCGAAGCCGTACCGACCGGCGAGGAACCCGCCGGCCAGGGCATCGATCCCGGCGATACCGCCGTTGACGGCCGTGACGACCCCCAGCAGCGTCCCGTACCGCTTCGGATCCGGCACGGCCTGCTTGAGAATGATGAGGCACAGCGGCACCGTCGGCCCTACCACGCCCTGGACGATGCGGCCGGCGAAGAGCAGCGCGACCGAGCCAAGCACTCCCGACAGCGCCGAGATCACGCAGCCCACGGCGGTCAGGACCATCATCCAGGTCAGCAGCCTGCGCCGACCGATCATGTCCCCCAGGCGGGGAAGGAAGAGCGCGAAGAGCGCCGCCGCCGTGAAGAAGGCCGTCTGCGACGTCGCGATGACAGTCCCGGTGGTCCTGAGCTCCTTCTCCATGGTCACCAGCGCCGGGCTCAGCATGGAGGCGTTGAGCTGGAAGGCGAAGCAGGCGACCAGGAGGGCCGTCATGACGGCGCCGACGGACTTCTTCGCCGCCGCCCCGGAGGCTCTCACCTCTGCCGTTGCCGGGCTCATGCGTCGACCACCTTCTGGATCCGGTCGATCGCGTCAACCACGAGGCCCCAGAATCGTGGGGCGTCCAGGCGCGTGGCAACCTTGGTGTGGCAGTCCCCGGGAGCCGGCGCCCGGAAGTCCGCGACCGTCATGCCGGTCGTCAGCGAGCCGTTGAGCTCGACGTCGAGAGGAACCTTGACGGTCTCGACGATCGTGGGGTCGATGAGGTAGGCGAGCGTGCACGGGTCGTGAACCGGTGGGAACTCGAAGCCCTGAGCGTCCTGGTAGGCCTTGCGGAAGAAGGTGAACAGGCCGAGCGTGAACTGCGAGACGCTGCCGGGGACGGCCGCGATGCGCTCGGCCACCTCGTCTGTCGCCAGGGCCTGGTGGGTCAGGTCGAGCCCCACCATGACGATCGGCCACTTCTCGTTGAAGACGATGTGGGCCGCCTCGGGGTCGACCTTGATGTTGAACTCGGCCACCGGCGACCAGTTCCCCACGTGGTAGCCCCCACCCATGAGGACAACCTCCTGGGCGCGCTCGACGATACGGGGCTCCTTGCGGGCAGCCATGGCGATATTCGTCAGCGGGCCGGTCGGGACGAGAGTCACCGTGCCCGGCTCGTTGCTCATGATCGTCTCAATGATGAGATCCACTCCGTGGCGCGGATCGAGCTCCACGGCAGGCTCCGGCAGCTCGACGCCGTCCAGGCCGCTGTCGCCGTGCACGTCCGGGGCGATCTCGACGGGGCGGACCAGGGGGAGCCGGCAGCCGGCGGCGATGGGGACGTCGTGCATGCCCACGACCGTGGCCACGCTGAGCGCGTTGCGAGTCACCTTGTCCAGGGTCTGGTTCCCACCCACGGTGGTGACACCGAGCAGCTCGATCGAGGGATTGCCCCAGGCGAGCATCATGGCGACCGCATCATCGTGCCCCGGGTCGCAGTCGAGCAGAATCTTTCGTTGCATCATTGCCTTCCTTCACCGCTGAGCGCCTCGCTGCGCAAACGATTGCGTGACTCGACTTTAACACTGTGACCCACGTCAATCAATGCTTGGCACCGTCATGCTCAGGAGGGCGAGTCAGGGTGCCACTGCCGCAGCCTTGACCACGGGGCGGCGCAGGCTCGTGCGGCGAGCCGCTGTCCGGCAGGCCTCCACCAGGACGTCGATGGCCAGCGGGCGGGGCTGCTCGGCGCGGGTGACCACCTCGACGCGCCGCTGCTCGCGGGCCAGGGGCCGCACCTGAACCCCCTCGTGCCGGTAGGCGCTCAGCGCCATCCCGGGCAGCAGGGCCGCCCCCACTCCGGCGGCGACGAGCGCCTGCACGGCCACGTAGTCGTCGGAGGCGTAGGCGGTCTCGGGCGTGAAGCCGTTGGCCCGCCCCACGGCGAGGAGCTCCTCACGGCAGCGAGCGCAGCCGGTCACCCACCGGCACTGGGCGCCGTCGGCGATGCGCGTGATGCCGCCGGGGTGGGTGACGAGATAGAGGACGTCGTGGAGAAGGTGCTCGGCCTGAAGGCCCTCGCCGGCGTCGTCGTCGACGTAGGAGAAGGACAGGGCCGCGTCCACCCGCCCGCGCCGCAGCGCGTCGAGGGCCTCGGGCGGCTCGGCGTCGACGAGCTCGACCTCCAGGCCCGGGTACTGCCGGCCGACGACGTCGAGCACCTCCGGCACCAGGGAGGCCACCGCGGAGGGGAAGGCGGCCAGGCGCACGCGCCCCGCCTCCGCGCAGGCCATGGCGACGACCTCGCGCTCGGTGCGATCCAGCAGGTCGAGGACCTCCTGACCCCGCACCGCCAGCGCCCGGCCCTCCTCGGTGAGCCGCACGCCGCGCCCGGCCCGCGTCAGCAGGACCGCGCCGGTCGCGCGCGACAGGGCGGCGAGCTGGTGGGAGACGGTGGACTGGCTGAAGCCCAGGGACTCGGCGGCGGCCGAGACGGTGCCGAGGCGGGAGAGCTCCACGAGGGCCCGCAGCTGCTGCACATCGATCACGCCACCAAGTATGTTCCATATCGATGGGTATTCGTCAAAAGATTCATTGGACCGATACTCCGGCCACCCGCATCATGAAGCCATGACCGTCACCGACACCCTGCCCCAGGCTCCCGCCGCCACCCAGTCCTGCCTCGACTTCGACGCCGTCCTGCGCACCTACGAGGCCGTCTCGCGCGTCCTGCCCGAGACTCCCGCCTGGTCCTACCCGCTGCTCAACGCCGAGGCCGGGGTGGAGGTCACGGTCAAGCACGAGAACGTCCAGCCCACCGGCGCCTTCAAGGTCCGCGGCGGGGTGGCGCTCATTGCGGCGCTCAGCCCCGAGGAGCGGCGCCGCGGCGTCGTGACCGCCTCCACCGGCAACCACGCCCAGTCCCTGGCCTGGGCCGGCGCCCGCAGCGAGGTCCCCGTGACCGTCGTCGTCCCGGTGGGCGCGCCGGCCCGCAAGGTGGCCGCGGTGCGCGCGCTGGGGGCTCGGGTCGTCGTCGAGGGGGAGACGATGTGCGAGTCGCTGGCCCACGCCGAGGCCCTCGCCCTGCGTGAGGGGATGCGCATGGTTTCCCCCGGGGACGAGCCGGCCATCGTGCTCGGGCACGCCACCGTCTACCTCGAGCTGTTCCGTCGCCACCCGGGCCTGGAGTCGGTCTACGCGCCGGTCGGCTCGGGCTCCGGGGCGGCCGGCGCCTGCCTCGTGCGCGACGCCCTGGCCCCCGGGTGCCGGATCATCGGCGTCCAGTCCAGCGCCGCGCCGGCCGCGCACCGCGCCTGGACCTCCGGGGAGCCGGCCGCCGTCCACAGCCGCACGCGCGTGGCGGGGCTGGCGGTTGGGGCGAGCTTCGCCCTCACCCAGTCGGTGCTGGGGCGCAGCCTCAACGACTTCATCCTGGTCGACGACGACGCGATCCAGGGCGCCGTCGGCCTCATGGCCACTCACGCCCACACCCTGGCCGAGGGCGCCGGGGCCGCAAGCCTGGCCGGGCTCATGGCCGATCCCACCCGCCAGGGACCCTGCGCGATCGTCTGCACCGGCGGCAACGCCGACGACCACGAGCTCGCCAGCATCTCCACCGGTTCCGTCGTCGGCACCGACGCGACCCTCAACTGCTGAACCGGGCCGCTACCCATCGGAAGGTTTGGGGAACACTCCCCGTTGAGCCGAGGCGGCCGCCCGGGTGACACTCAAGTGAGGGCCGGGAAGCGCAGTCGGGGGCGCATACCCGGCCCTCTCCTCTGCCCCGGCGGCGCCGACCGCCCGACCGGGGGCGCGCCGCCACAAGCGCTCTTGCGTCACCCCACCACGGCCCCTCCCGCGGCCACGAGTGTCCACAGAAATGACATTAGCCCGCACAAGCCACCCGCCCACCACCTAGAACCGCGGAATCACGCGGTTTTCAAGCCAGCACCAACCTTGTCGGGCATCCAATGTCATTTCTGTGGACGTCAAGCAGGAGACGCGGCTCGTCCACGCCGGAAGTTATCCACAGGGACCAGCCACTTCCTAGCGCCTCAGCTCCGGCAGTCCAAGAATTGTCTCATGGACGACAATGTGCTGACCCGCATCGGCGACGCGCTTGGCGCCGTTGCACAGGCTGATCTACATCTGAACCGTACCGGGCGCCGCCGCCTCCAGGCCCTGGTAGACGCGGGCGAGCTCAAACGGTACCCGCACGGAATCGTAGCGCTGCCCGGCACCGACCGACGCATCCTCATCGCCCGCCTCCACCGAGGTCTTATCACCTGCGAGCATGCAGCCGCCTACTACGGCCTTCCGCTCCCTTCTCCACCGCGCAGTGTCCATGTTCTGACTCCGCAAGGACGTCGATTACCTCCGTTATGGGGTGAGCACAGACACGAGACTCGTGGGCGTTCCGTCCTTCGGCTGGAAGACTTCCCGGTTGTCTCCCTCGCCCGCTGCATCGCCGATCTCCTGTGCTGCGCAGAAGAGTGGACGGCTCTGGTCGCCGCCGACGCAGCCCTGCATCGGGGCAGAACGACTCGCCAGCAGGTATCCGCATATCTGCGCGGTCCTCGCCGTGTTCTTGGCCGGAATCGCCTGAAGCGCACCAGCGATCGCGCTCGCAGCCCACTGGAGACCCTGGCCAGAGTTCAGCTGCAGGACGCTGGAATAGATGTTTCCGACGGCATGGTCATCTCAGACGTTGGAGAAGTGGATCTGGTGGTGGCCGGGTGGCTTGTCATCGAGCTGGACGGCTACGATTTCCATTCCGACCGTTGGTCCTTCCACCACGACCGGGAACGCGATCGCGAACTGGTCCGGCAGGGTTATACACCCATCCGCTTTACGTCCAACAATGTGCGTTCAGGGAGGATCGTCACCGATGTCCAACGGATTCTCTCCACCCACCCATAGGCGATGCATGGAATCGACCTACCTCGCCCGGCCACGCCCGATGTCCACAGAAATGACATTGGATGCCCGACAAGGTTGGTGCTGGCTTGAAAACCGCGTGATTCCGCGGTTCTAGGTGGTGGGCGGGTGGCTTGTGCGGGCTAGTGTCATTTCTGTGGACACCCGCCGCGATTGTCAGCGCCCATTTGGGCCCGCGTGCACGGCGGGCTCGATCGCCACGGGCCGGCTCCAGCGCAGGTAGGCGACCGTCGCGGCCAGCACCAGGATCCCGCCCACCCAGAAGTGAGGCATCCACAGAACCAGGCGCCACCAGCCATAGCGGGAGAGCGGCTCCCCCGACAAGATCGTCGGGATCGCCGGCACCGAGCCGGCAATCCCGTAGGCGATGAGCATGGCTCCCGAGACCCAGCCGAAGGCCAGGCGCATCCAGCGCGGCACCCTGATGACGTCCGGGCGCAGGAGGGAGAAGCCGAAGACGACGAACCCCAGCTTCACCAGCCCGGAGACGAGGACGACCACGACGAACCAGGTGGGTCGCTCATGGGCAAGCCGCAGCCCCTCACCCTGAAGGACCGTGTCGACCAGCCACGGGGAGCCCAGCGCCCAGGACACGCTGATACAGCCGAAGACAGCCCACCACAGCATCATGGCGACCACCACCGCCCGCGAGCGCCCCGTCATCTCAGCGTCTCCTTCTGCGGCGTCCTCGGCTTACTCGGCCTACTCAGCCTCGATGAGGATCGTCACCGGGCCGTCGGCCTCCATGTCGATCTTCATGTCGGCGCCGAAGCGGCCGGTGGCCACCTCCAGGCCGCGCCCGCGCAGGTCCTCCGCCACGGCCTCCACCAGGGGCTCGGCCACCTCGCCGGGGGCCGCCTTGTTCCAGGTGGGGCGCCGGCCCTTGCGGGTGTCGGCGTACAGGGTGAACTGGGAGACGACGAGCACCGGCGCTCCGGCGTCGGTCACCGAAAGCTCACCCTCCAGGAGCCGCAGGTCCGCGATCTTGCGGGCCACCGTGGCCACCTGCGCGGGGCCGTCGTCGTGCGTGGCGCCCACGAGGACCATGAGGCCGGGGCGGGTGATCTCGCCGACCACCTCGCCGTCGACCCGGACCGCCGCGCGGTTGACTCGCTGGATGACGGCGCGCATCAGCGACCAGCGCTCCTGCCGCGCCCATCGCGCCCCGGCCGGCGCTGGGAGGCCCGCCCCGGGATGCGGATCGAGGAGCGCACCCGCACCGGTGCCAGCGCCTGCAGGGCGGGGCGAACATCCACCAGGTAGACGGCACTGGCCACGACGCCCAGCAGGCCGAACATCGAGGCAGCCCCGAGCAGGCCGACCACCACCGTGCCCACCGCGTTGACCAGGTTCCAGAATCGCTTGGTGTTCTTACCGGCCGCCGCGTAGTGCTCCGCGGGCCGCATCAGGGAGTCGATCAGCGCCCAGACCCCCATAACGAGGGAGATGAACTGGGCGGCCAACCAGCTCCACCTGACCGCCTCGGAGAGAAAGAATGACACAGCATAAAGGACGCTCACGCGCCCCAGGCTACCGGTCGCCGGTCAACGATCCCAGAGAGGCGGCCACGCCCAGCGAGAAAAGTGGTGGCCTCACGTGGCGGCCGACAGTCGTTCCATCAGCCACGGGCCGTCAGAGACTGGCCTCATCGGGTGACAGCACCCCGGACCGTCACCGAGTAGACGTCGGGCTCGGGCCCCAGAGCAGCCAGGCTCGGGGCATCAGGAACCAGTCGGGCGCAGACGGCTCAGAGTCGCAGGCCCTTGCGCAGCTCCGCACCGGGACGCTCGGCCGGACTGGCCTGAGCGCGCCCCTCGGGGGAGACCAGCACCTCCTGGGCGGCGTCGACCCTCCCGACCGGGATGGTCTCGCCGGTGGCCTCATCGACCTCGGTGATCTCCACGGTCAGCTGCTCGCCCGCGGGCACGGCGCGGCGCAGCAGGGCCAGGGCGATGGGGCCGAGCTCGTGGTGGCGTGCCACGGAGGTCACGGCGCCCACGGCCCGCTCCCCCATGCGCACGCTCGCCCCCGGCTGGGGCAGATCGCCGACGAGTCCGTCGAGCTGCAGCACGGTGAGGCGGCGCGGAGGCCGGCCCAGGTTGAGGGTGCGCGCGATCGTCTCCTGGCCCGGGTAGCAGCCCTTCGTCAGGTGCACGGCCGTGCGCAGCCAGTCCAGCTCATGGGGGATCGCGCGGGCGTCGGCCTCGCGGGCCCAGCGGGGGCGGCCGGCCTCAATGCGCAGCGCCTCCCAGGCCAGGGCGCCGGCCAGGCGCCGCCCCTCCCCGGCGGCGAGGAAGGTGCTCACCACAGCATTCACGCTCTGTGCGGGCACGAGGACAAAACCGCCCCGGTAGGTCTCGCCGGGATGGGGCCGGTCCGCTCCGACGTCGTAGCTCGTGCCGCCTTCGACGACGCCCGGCCACGGGTCGCGGCACAGGCCGATGAGTGAGCCCTGAGGCTCGGCATCACCGGCCTCGGCCGGTGAATCGGAGGCGTCCGGCGCGGTGTCGCGCGCCGCCTGGACCAGGGCCTCGAGGCCCTCCCCCAGGGCGCCCAGCGCCATAACGTCGGGGCGCTCAGTCACCTCGACGCGCAGCATGAAGCGCATGGAGTCCAGGAAGGTCGCCAGCGCCTCGCCGCGGCCGGCCTCCGTGACGAGCCAGAGCGTGCGGCCGTCGTCGAGGGCCGCGAGCGCGTGGGTGATGTGGCCCTGGGCGTCGAGGAGCAGCGTCTCCGCGCCGCCGTCACCGGGCTTCAGGCCGGTGAGCACCTGGCTGGACAGCGTGGTCAGCCAGCTCAGGCGGTCCGGCCCGGCGACGGTGACGACATCGCGCGCCAGGGCACAGACCGCGCGCCCCTCGGCCAGGGCGGCCTGCTCGCGGCCGGGGTCGCCGAGGTGGGCGGGAACAGCGCCGTCGGGGTCCTCCGGGGCGGAGGCGACGGCGCCGGGGCGGTTCAGCAGCGGGGAGGTGCGCATCAGACGGTCGGCTCGGCGTCGTCGGAGGTGGGAGAGGAGGAGGTGGAGGACTCGCCCTCCGGCTCAGCCGGGTCGAGGGCGGAGCCGGGCTGGGCGGCGGGGTCATCTAAGTCGTCGACGCGGCCGAGGCGGCCGGAGGCGTAAGTAGTCACCTCGCTCTGGCCGAAGGCGGCCATGTCCTGGGTCCACATGAGGTCGCCGCCCACGAGCCCGAACATGCGGGTCATCTCCTCCACGGGGACAGCGGTGCGGGCCCGGCCCACGGCCTGGGTACCGACCTGGGCGCGCGGCCCCTGGATCCAGCCCTCCCAGACGGCGACGTGGCCGGCGGGGTCGGCCGAGACGAGCTCGAGCTGGGTGACGGGGACGAGCGGACCGCCGGAGCCCTTGGTGTCGGCGTCGTCCTCGGCGGGCTCAGTGGTCTCGGCGCCATCGGGTTGCTCCTGGCCGACGGGCCGCCAGTAGGTGGTCTCGGTGGACCAGATCTGGGCGGGGGCCAGGAGGGAGGCGCCCTGGAGGCCGGGCATCTCGAAGTCGAGGTTCTTGGAGCGGGTGGCGTCCACCGTCCAGATGGTGGTGGTCTGGCGCAGGTAAGGGCCGCCGTCGTGGTCGAAGGTCATCTCCTGGTAGACGGCCTGCTCAGGCACGGTCTCGCCATAGGTGAGGATGCCGTAGCCGCGCCAGGTGCCGGCCAGCCAGGCCAGCGGGTAGAGCTCGGGAGCCAGGTCGTCAGGAAGCGTGAATGCCATGCCCGCAGCCTACGACGTCCCCCGGGCCGCATCACGCGCGCCGGTCCGTCCCGACCGCGCGGATCCGCCGGGCCCTGAGCCTCCGGCGCGATCTGGAGCCGCAGATCCGGGCAGGATCGGCACTGTCGTGTCCAAATCGGACACAAAGGCGGTGAGGAGCACTGAGTGCGCCAGATGAAACCGCATGATTCTAGGGTTCCTTCGCGTGACCGCTGGGCCTCGGAGTCTCTTTGTATCCGATTTGGACATCCGGCCGCCGTGACGTGGCGTTCTCAGGACCTCGCGGGCCCGGTCGGCCGCCCTCAGCCGGCGATGAAGCCGCCCAGAAGGCGGGCGATGGCGTAGACCGGCACGCCGACCGACAGGATCGGCACGAGCGCGGAGGCCACTGCCGCCCGCCCGCCGGGCACCCACCGGTGGGTCCACAGGACACGGTTGCCCGAGGCCATGAGGACCCCCGCCACGAAGCCGACGGCCACGCAGGCCACGGCGCTCTGCAGGGCCGCGGTCGCACTGATGTGGGACAGGCCGAAGAAGCCGGCCGAGGCCAGCACGTAGCCGGCGCAGCCGGCGAACAGGGCCGGCACCGTGACGGTGAGGGCCTCCAACATCCGGGCGCGCACGTTGAGGACGGTCAGGACGGCGCCGACGAACAGCGCCAGGCAGGTGGGCACGACAATGGCCGGGTCGGCCAGTCCCGGTTCCAGGGCGCACCAGGCCGAGCCAGAGACCGCCACGAGGCAGCCAGCCACCGTTGAGGACAGGTCCTCGACCAGGTTGTGCCGGCCGTCGCGGCGCAGCATCTGGCCGACGAAGGCCAGCAGGATCGAGAAGGCCATGATCAGGCCGGCCACCCCCATGTCGTCGAGGAGGTAGACGCTGACGGCGGCCGACAGTCCGCTGATCGTCATGACGATCGTGCCGCCCAGGTCGTGCCGGGCGCGCACGAGCGCGGGCCAGCCCTGCGCGGCGGCCGGCACCAGGACGGCCACAAGGGCCAGCCTCACCCAGCCGGGCAGCACTGAGCCGACCGCCAGCAGCAGCGGCACCACGCCCGCGAAGGCGAGCCGGGTCCAGGCCGGGTCCACCAGGCCCGGCTCCTTGGGGCGGTTGGAGGCGCGACGGGTGGCGTATCCCAGGTCCTCGGCGAGGTCGGCAGTGTCACCTGAGTCCGCTGAGCGGGCCGCCTCTGGAACGTCGGAGGAGGCGGCCGTCTCGCCGGAGGCACCCGAGCCGGCCAGGGCCGCGGCTGCCTCCGACCCGGTGGGCCCGGCCGAGGCGTGGGAGTCGCCCGCGCCGATGACGCTGGCCCAGTCCGACGCGCCACCGGCGGCCGTCGGAACGGCTGCGGCATGGGAGTCATGGCGCGAGCCGCGGGAGGCTCTGCGGGTGCGCGCGGCCGGTTGGGCTCGTCGGTGGTGGGTAGTCACAGCACGCATCGTCCCACACCCGGGCGGCCGCAGGGCCCACTGCGACCTCACTGCGGCCCCGCCCCGCACTCCTCGCGGACGGTCACTATCCGGACAGTCGTTGCCCCAGGAGATTCCGCCTGCGACCAGGTGTGGTTGACTTGTCCCAACAGTATCGCCGCTGCTCAGTTCGACTGCGCCGGCGGTTCCTGGTCGCGAGCCACGGAAGGAGCAGCCATGCGGATCATCATGTTCACTCGTGAGAGTGACGCCACTGATGTCCTGCCGGCGACTGCCTTCCTCGACTCCCCGGTGGAGTGTCTCCCCCCGATGCCCTCCTCCTACGCGGAGGTGGACAGCGCTGACGTCGTCATGATCGACGCCCGCGGGGACCTGACCCGCGCTCGCGCCCTGTGCCAGCTCTTCACCGGTCCCATGGACTGCCCGCCCATCATCCTCATCGTGGAGGAGGGCGGCGCCGCCGCGGTGCAGATCGACTGGGGCGCCGCCGACTTCGTCATGGCAGGCGCCAAGCCCGCCGAGCTGTCGGCCCGGCTGCGGCTGCTGCGCGCCCACGTCCCGGTCGTGGACGAGACCGACGACGACCGCATCGACGTGGGTGACCTCGTCATTGACGTCACCGCCTACACGGCCCGACTGCGCGGCACGATCCTGGACCTGACCTACAAGGAGTTCGAGCTGCTGAAGTTCCTGGCCGCCAACCGGGGGCGGGTCCTGACCCGAGACGCGCTCCTGCACGAGGTGTGGGGCGAGGACTACATCGGCGGCTCGCGCACGGTGGACGTGCACATCCGTCGCCTGCGCGCCAAGCTGGGCACCGAGCACGACAACCTCATCGGCACGGTGCGCAACGTCGGCTACCGCCTGGACGCCCCCGAGGACACCTGAGCTCGCCGGCCCCGGGGAGCCTGAGAAGCCCCGGGCCGGCCCACCCAAGGGGCAAACGCCTGCCCGACCGCCGGGTGGATTCACTGGGTGGACACCGCCGCGGCCCGGAGCCCGGGCCTGTAGACTCGTGGACGGCGTCGGGCCGTGACGGGCCCCGGGCTCCAACTCAAGCCGCCGCGAGCGGCATTCGCGCCGACTGGCGCTCTCCGGCCCGACGTCCTTCCTCTCTCCCCAGCGGCCTGTCGCCCGCTTCCCCCTGTGTCGCACCGCCGTGTCACGCACGGCGCCCAGAAGTGTCACTCCGGGCGACTTTTACCTGCGCAGCACCAGTTCCCGGATCAACGTGTCACGCGCTGACCTGCGGGGACGTGAATCAGGGGACGCTCGGACCGGCCTCAGGCGGCCTGAAAAGTCGCCATTCGTGACACCTGGCCCCTCGATCCTCAGCCGAAGCGGCCGGAGATGTAGTCCTCGGTGGCTTGCTGACTGGGGGCGGAGAAGATCTTGTCCGTGGAGTCGTACTCGACGAGGTGGCCCGGCTTACCGGTGGCCTCCAGGTTGAAGAAGCCGGTCATGTCGCTCACGCGCGAGGCCTGCTGCATGTTGTGGGTGACGATGACGATCGTGTAGTCCGTCTTGAGCTCGGAGATGAGGTCCTCGATGGCGAGCGTGGAGATGGGGTCCAGGGCGGAGCAGGGCTCGTCCATGAGCAGGACGGCGGGCTTGACCGCGATGGCGCGGGCGATGCACAGGCGCTGCTGCTGGCCGCCGGACAGTCCCAGGCCCGGCCGGTCCAGACGATCCTTGACCTCGTCCCACAGGTTGGCCCCGCGCAGGGAGGCCTCCACCAGGTCGTCCGCGTCGGACTTCTTGATGCGCCGGTTGTTGAGGCGCACGCCGGCCAGGACGTTCTCGGCGATGGACATGGTGGGGAAGGGGTTGGGCCGCTGGAAGACCATGCCGATGGCGCGGCGCACCTGGACGGCATCGACGCCGGGACCGTAGAGGTTGACGCCATCGACGATGACCTGGCCCTCGACGCGGGCGCCGGGGATGGTCTCGTGCATGCGGTTGAGGGTGCGCAGGAAGGTGGACTTCCCGCAGCCGGAGGGGCCGATGAGGGCGGTGACGGACTTGGGCTCGATGACGACGTTGACGTCCTTCACGGCCAGGAAGTCGCCGTAGTAGATGTTCTCGCCGATGACGTCGATGCGCTTGGACACGTCGGTTCCTTTACCTGAGGTGGACTGCTGAGGGCTCTGGGGTCGCTGGGGTCGATGCGGGCACAGTGGTCCCGGCGGCTCCGGCCGGGCTAGCGCCGGCCGCCCTTGGGGCTGAAGTACTTAGAGATGAGGCGGGCCGCGAGGTTGAGCAGCATGACCAGGATGATGAGGGTCAGCGCCCCGGCCCAGGCCCGCTCCATGGCGGCGGCCTCCCCGCGGGAGTACTGGTCGTAGACGAGCACCGGCAGGGTGGACATGGAGCCGTCCAGCGGGTTGGTGTTGGTGCGGATCGTCAGACCCACGGTGATGAGCAGCGGGGCGGTCTCGCCAATGACGCGGGCGATGGCGATCATGACGGAGGTGGTGATGCCGGCCACCGCGGTGCGCAGCACGACCTTGACGATGGTGAGCCACTTGGGCACGCCCAGCGCGTAGGAGGCCTCGCGCAGGTGGGAGGGGACGAGCTTGAGCATCTCCTCCACACCTCGGATGACCACCGGCGTCATGAGGACGCTTAAGGCCACGGCCCCGATGATGCCGGCCTGGTAGCGGGGACCGGCCGCGATGAGGAAGATCGAGTAGGCGAACAGCCCGGCCACGATCGAGGGGATGCCGGTCATGACGTCGACGAGGAAGGTGATGACCCGGGCGATCCAGCCGCCGTTGTACTCCACGAGGAAGACGGCGGTGAACAGCCCCAGGGGCACCGAGATGAGGGTAGCGATCCCGGTGATCTGGAGGGTGCCGACGATGCCGTGGTAGAAGCCGCCGTTGGAGGCGTTGGCGCCGCGCATGTTGGTGGTCAGGAAGTCGTAGCCAAAGCGGGCCGAGCCGCCCGACAGGACCATCCACACCAGGGAGACCAGCGGCACCATGACGACGGCGAAGGACAGGTAGATGAGGAGGGTCACCAAGGTGTTGCGGCCCCAGCGCTCGCCCTCGCGCACCCAGGAGACAGCGGTGGCGCCCACCACCCACACCAGGGCGGTCAGGGCGACGACGGCGGCGATGCTCCATCCGGCCAGCAGGCCGATCCCGCCGACGACGACGAAGGCGGCTCCCAGCGCCGCCCAGATGAACCAGTCGGGCAGGCGATAGGAGGTCAGGGGCACGCCCTCGATGGTGGGCGGGTCGGCCAGGGGGTCGACGGGGGCGGCCGGGGCCTCGGCGGCCGCGAGCGCGGCCTTGAGGGACTTGGGCGCGGGGGCGCCCTCGGTGGCCGAGTCGGACCTGCGGCCGGACGGGGGCTCGGGGGTGTTCGTGGGCGTCATGTCAGCTGGCTCCTGAGAACTCGGAGCGGCGCGCGATGATCCACCGCGCCAGGGAGTTGACCGCGAAGGTGATGATGAACAGGACCAGGCCGGTGGCGATGAGCACGTTGACGCTCAATCCGTAGGCCTCGCGGAACTGCGAGGCGATGTTGGCGGCGATGGTCTGGTGCTGGCCGGCCTGGAGGATACGCAGGTTCAGCCCCATGCCGGGCGAGAGGATCATGAGGACGGCCATGGTCTCCCCCAGGGCGCGCCCGAGCCCCAGCATGGAGGCGGAGATGATGCCGGAGCGGCCGAAGGGCAGGACGGCCTGGCGGATCATCTCGTAGCGGGTGGCGCCCAGGGCCAGGGAGGCCTCCTCCTGGAGGGTGGGCGTCTGGAGGAAGATCTCGCGGATGGTGGCGGTGATGATCGGCAGGATCATGACGGCCAGGACCAGGGAGGCGGTGGTGATGTTCTTGGCCGGGGCCGTGTAGTCGGCGAACAGCGGGATGAAGCCGAGGTGCTCGCTCAGCCAGGTGTTGATGGGGTCGAGCAGCGGCATCAGCCACAGGAAGCCCCACAGGCCGAAGACCACGGAGGGGATCGCGGCCAGCAGGTCCACCATGTAGCCCAGAGCCTGGGCCAGGCGGCGCGGGGCGAAGTGGGAGATGAACAGGGCCACCCCGATGCTCAGCGGCACCGCGACGCCCAGGGCGATGGTCGAGGACAGCAGCGTGCCGAAGACGAGCGGGGCCACGTAGCCCCACAGGCTGCGGTCGCGCATGAAGGAGACCGACTCCAGGGTCTCGCGCGAGGCCGTCAGGGCCGGCAGCGCCTCCCGGATGAGGAAGGCGGCCACGAGGGCGAGGACCACCATGATGAAGGTGCCGGCGCCGAAGGACAGGCCGGTGAAGATGCGGTTGCCGGCCTGCCCGGGGGCCTTGCCGGGCTGGATGATGGCGTCGTCGGCACTGCTGGAGGCGGTCGCGGCTCCCGCTGGGGGCGGCGACGACGGCGGTGCGGTGGTGCTGGCCACGGCTGACCCTCCTCGGGGTGTCTGGGGCGGCGGCTGGGCGGGTGGGTGCTGGCTGGTCATGTGGTTGCGTGCGGCGTCGGGCCTGGCGGCCTCAGGCGGCGATCTTGTCGATGGCGGCGTTGATCTTCTCGCGCATCTGGCGGGTGATGGGGGCGCAGCCGGTGGCCTTGGTGGAGGCGTCCTGCCCCCGGGTGGAGGCGGCGAAGCGCAGGTAGGCCTTGACGACGGCGGCGATCCGGGCGTCGTCGTAGCGCAGGCGGGCGGCGAGGTAGGAGACCAGGACGATGGGGTAGGCACCCTCGGCGTCGTGGCTGGGCTGGTAGAGCAGGCGGGTCTCGTCGGCCTCGGAGCCCAGGGTGGCGGCATCGAGGGCGGCGGCCGCGGCCTTGGCGGAGACGGGCACGTAGGCCCCGTTGGAGCCGACGGCGACGGTGCCCAGGGTGGCGGGGACCTTGGAGGCGTCGGCGTAGCCGATGGTGCCGGTGGCCGCGGAGACGGTCTGGATCATGCCGGCGGTGCCATCGCCGGACTGGCCGCCGCGCAGCGGCCAGGTCTCCTCGGGCTCGTGGGGCCAGGCCTTGGGGGCGACGGTGGCCAGGTAGGTGGTCAGGGCCTTGGTGGTGCCGGAGTCGTCGGAGCGGCCCACGACGATGATTCGCAGGTCGGGCAGGGCGGCGCCTGGGTTGAGGGCGGCCAGGGCCGGGTCGTTCCAGCGGGTGATGGCCCCGGAGAGGACCTTGGCGAGGACCTCGCCGGTCATGTTGACGTGGGACTCGCCGGTGAAGCCGGGCAGGTTGTAGGCCACGGCGATGGGCGAGATGTAGAGGGGCAGCTCGACGGCGCCGCCGATCCGGCCGATCTCGTCGGCGGTCATGGGGGTGTCGGTGCCGGCGAAGTCGACGGCGCCTTCGACGAGCTTGGTGCGCCCGGCCCCGGAGCCACCGCCGGCGTAGTCGACGGTGGCGCGCAGGTTGGCGCCCATGAAGGTGTTCATCCAGGCGTCCTGCGCGTCGGACTGGGAGGTGGCGCCCGCGCCGCGGATTTCCCCCACCAGGTCGCTGGAGGCGTTGGGGTCGGCGGCGCCGGCGTCGCGCCCGCAGGCGGTCAGCGCAGTCAGGGTGGCCACGCTCAGGGCGCCCAGGGCGCCGCGACGGGTCAGGAGCACGGGCTCTCCTCGCTCAGTCAGAGGGGGTCGGGGGTCCAGTCGGATACCGGGTGATTGTCAGGCAGCGGTCACGATAGGCGCCCCGGATGAAGGTTCCGGGTGACCGGGGTAAACGGTTGGTAAACACTCCCTATGAGGACCGTCACTGTGAGGCCCCGTGCGCAGGGCAGTGGTCCGGTCAGCGGCCCTCGGACAGGACGGGGCGCTGCTTCTCGATGGCGACGGCGCGGATCTTGCCGCGGGGGCGGCGGGCCATGTGGACCACGAGGATCTCGCCGGTCTTGAGCCAGGGGTCCCGGTCGGGCACGGAGCGCAGGAGCTTTCCGGGGGCGTACTGGGAGACGACCTCCATGATGGTGGGCAGGACGGGCCGATGGGTGCACAGCGCCGTCGGCTCCTCGCGCACGCGCAGGACCTTCTTGACCACGGAGCGCACGCCCTTGGGGCTCTCGGCGTGGGCCATCTCGGTCAGCGCCCCGGCCGTCTCCAGGTCCAGGCCCGCAGCCGCGGCGTAGGGGGCGACCGTGTCCACGCAGCGCTTCCAGGGGCTGGTGAGGACGCGCCCCACCCCGTAGGCGGCCAGGATCGGGACGAGGGCGCGGGCCCGGGTCTCGCCCTGGTCGTGGGTCAGGGGGCGGGTGGCCTCGTCGGTCTCCTTGTCCCGTTCCTTGGGGCGGTTCCACACGGAGCGCTTGACGGCGCGGCCGTGGCGCACGAGGACCAGGGTCCAGGTGTCGAGCTTGCCGTCCTCCCACAGGTCGACGAGCTCGCCGAGCAGGTCCCGATCGTAGGAGTAGGTCAGGCGCTTGCGGGCCTGCCCCACGCGCAGCCACTCGACGGCGTCGATCTCCTTGGCCGAGGCGGGCTTGACGGTGCAGCGGGCGGCGACGGCGGCCGAGGCCTCGGGGGCGACGCGGGCGGCCCAGTAGTGGACCTCCTTGCGCGAGCCGTCGGCGATCTTGTAGTGCACGCGGCTGAGGGGCTGGCCCAGGACGACCTGGACGCCGGTCTCCTCAGCGACCTCGCGCACGGCGCAGGTGCGCACCGACTCGCAGGGCTCGACCTTGCCCTTGGGGATGGACCAGTCGTCGTAGCGGGGGCGGTGGACCAGGAGCACCTCGAGGTGCTTGCCGTTCTCACGCCACACGAGGGCACCGGCGGCCTTCACGGTCTCGCGCGACCGGTTCTTCTTGCTGGACGGGCTCATGGCACGGCCGTCTCAGTGCCGGCCCTTGACGCGCGAGCGCGCCCGGGCCATGAGGCTGTCCTGGATGTCCTCGAGGCGGTTGCCCTCGGCGTCGAGGAGACGACGCTTCCAGGAGCCGTCGGGCTGGAGGTGCCAGGAGGCGACGTCGTCGGAGGCGCAGTGGGTGACCAGCCACTCGAGGTCCTCGACCATGGCGGGGTCGGTGATGCGCACGAGGGCCTCGACGCGGCGGTCGAGGTTGCGGTGCATGAGGTCGGCCGAGCCGATGAACAGCTCGGTCTGGCCGCCGCCGGCGAAGGCGTAGATGCGCGAGTGCTCCAGGAAGCGCCCCAGGATCGAGCGCACGCGGATGTTCTCGCTGAGGCCCTCGACGCCGGCGCGCAGGCCGCAGATGCCGCGCACGACGATATCGACAGGCACCCCGGCGCGCGAGGCGCGGTAGAGGGCGTCGATGACGGTCTCGTCGACGATGGAGTTGACCTTGATGCGGATCCAGGCGGGCAGGCCGGCCTTACGGTTGGCGATCTCCTGCTCAATGTGCTCCACGAGCCCGTCGCGCAGGCCACGGGGGGCCACGAGCAGGCGGCGGAAGCGGGCGCGCGGGGCGTAGCCGGAGAGCTGGTTGAACAGGGTGGTCAGGTCCTGGGCGACGTCGCGGTCGCAGGTCAGCAGCCCCAGGTCCTCGTAGCCGCGGGCGGTCTTGGGGTGGTAGTTGCCGGTGCCGACGTGGCAGTAGCGGCGCAGGCCGTCGGACTCCTGGCGCACGACGAGCAGCAACTTGCAGTGCGTCTTGAGGCCGACCATGCCGTAGACGACGTGGACGCCGGCGCGCTCGAGCTTACGGGCCCAGGAGATGTTGGCCTCCTCATCGAAGCGGGCCTTGATCTCCACGATGGCCACGACCTGCTTGCCGGCATCGGCGGCCTCGATGAGGGCGTCCACGATCGGGGAATCGCCGGAGGTGCGGTAGAGGGTCTGCTTGATGGCCAGGACCTTGGGGTCGGCGGCGGCCTGGGCCACGAACTCCTGGACGGAGGTGGAGAAGGAGTCGTAGGGGTGGTGCAGCAGGACGTCGTGCTCACGCATGGCGGCGAAGACGTCCGGCGCGGAGGAGGACTCGTAGGCGGCCAGGCCCGCGGCCGTCACCGGCACGAAGCGCGGGTACTTCAGATCGGGGATGTCCAGGTCGTGGAGCTGGTTGAGGCAGGTCAGGTCCAGGGGGGCGGGGAGCTCGAAGACGTCGTCGCCCTTGAGGCCCAGGGCGCGCACCAGGTAGCGGCGGGTGAAGGAGGAGATGGTGTCCTCCACCTCCAGGCGCACGCAGTCGCCGAAGCGGCGCCGCTCGAGCTCCTTCTCCATGGCCTTGAGGAGGTTCTCGGCGTCGTCCTCCTCGACCTCGAGGTCCTCGTTGCGGGTGACCCGGAAGAGGTGGTGCTCCAGGATGTCCATGCCCGGGAAGAGGTGGTCGAGGTGCTGGCCGATGACGATCTCGATGGGGATGACGGCGCAGCCGGCGGCCTTGTCCGCGGCGTCGAGCTCGCGGCCGGGGACCTGGATGAGGCGCGGCAGGGAGTCGGGCACCTTGATGCGGGCGAAGTGCTCCTTGCCGCTGCGCGGGTTGCGCAGGATGACGGCGAGGTTGAGGGACAGGCCCGAGATGTAGGGGAAGGGGTGGGAGGGGTCGACCGCCAGCGGGGTGAGGACCGGGTAGATCTGGTGGCGGAAGTAGCGGGTCAGGCGCTCCTGCTGGTCGGAGTTGAGCTCGTCCCAGCCCAGGATCTTCACGTTGTGCTCGGCCAGGGCCGGGCGGATGTCCTCCTGGAAGAGGGCGGCCTGGCGGGCGGTGAGCTCCTTGGTGCGGCTGGTGACCTGGGCCAAGACCTGGTGGGCGTCCAGGCCGGAGGCGCGCACCGGGGTGATGCCGGCCTTGATGCGGCGCATGAGCCCGGCGACGCGCACCATGTAGAACTCGTCCAGGTTGGAGGAGAAGATCGACAGGAACCAGGCGCGCTCCAGCAGGGGCAGGGTGTGGTCCTCGGCCTGCTCCAGGACGCGCTCGTTGAAGTCCAGCCAGGTCAGCTCCCGGTCGATGAAGCGGTTCTTGAAGGACTCCAGGGGCGGCAGGAGGTCCTCGGGGTCCACCTGGGCGGTGTCGGCGGAAGCGGCTGAGGCCGCGGCGTCGGCAGCGCTGGCACCGGCCACACCGGCCGCGCTCAGTGAGGAGGTTGCGGAGGGGGCGCTGGCGGAGCCGGCGGCGGGGCCCGCACTGGGGGCGCTGCCGGGAGCGGGCAGACCCGGGTCCCCCGGCGCCACGGCAGCCGGCGCCGCCTGGGCCTCGGCGGCAGACGGGGCCGAGTGCGAGCTGGCGGAGGTGATGGAGGATGGGGCGATGGCGGGGGTCGCGATGCCGATAGGGCCGGGGGCGGGGGCCGCCTCGCCGTCGACGATGTCGTCGAAGTCCTCATCCTCGTACTGGGGGCCGGAGTCATCGGCGAAGTCGCGCGGGTCGGCGACCTCGATGACGTGCTCCTCCTCAACCGTCTCCTCGGCGCCCTCGGGGTCGTCGGGGTTGGTGGAGTCGGCCGGGCCGCCTGATTCTTCCGGGGCCTCGGCGCGCTCGGGGACCTCCTGCCCCGCGGGGGTCTCGCCACCGGTGGAGGAGTCGCCGGGGGCGGTCGGGGTGGCGTCGGGCTCGCCCTGGGCGTCGGGACCGGGGACCTCGGCGGAGACGGCCGGTCCGTCGGTGCTCGCAGCCTCGGGCGAGACCGCCGACTCGGCGGCCTCAGTGGCTTCCGCGGCTTCAACAGTTTCGGCAGCCTCGGTCGCCTCGGCGTCGTCGGGCACCTGCTCGGGCTCCTGGGGGCTGGGGTGACGCATCCACCCGCCCAGGAAGCGGGAGAGCGGGGTGGGGGCGGAGTGGGGGGCGTCGTTGGTCATGGCCACATGGTCCCACGTCCGGGCGGCCTTGTGGGGCGGGGGTCTGCCCCAGTTCGGCGAATATGCGAGGCGCCGCCGCTCACGCCCACTCTTTGGGACTCACGGGTGGTAGGCGCCCCCGCTGCGCGCTCCCCCACGTCTCGTCCAACGAAGCGCGCATGATCTCGCCAATGGTGCCGATCGTGTCCAAATCGGAGACAAAGGAGCTTGCGCACTCTTCACGCCATCAACAGAACCGCGGAATCATGCGGTTCTGATCCGCCTACGCGCGCTTACTTCGGGCCTTTGTATCCGATTTGGACATCTCGCGCCCGGATCGCCCCTGCGCAAGGCCCTCTCAGTCGAGGAGTCCGGCGGAAGCGCGGCGGGCGGCGTCGGTGAGCTCGTCGGCGGTGGCCAGGAGGGCGGAGTCGCGGCGGGTGACGCGGTCGGCGAGTTCGTCGGTGTCGTCCTCGATCCACACGGGGTTGGAGCCGGCCGCCAGGGCGCGCAGGAATCCGGCGGTGGCGCTCAGCAGCGGGGCGATCTCGGTAACGGAGCCCTCGACGCTGCCGGCCAGGACGGCGTCGAGACGCTCGCGCAGGTCGGTCGGGGAGGGCGCGGGGCGCGCCTCGCCGAGGGCGGACTCGAGGCGGGCGTTGGTGGCGTCGTCAGCCTCGGTGAGGTCGATGACGGTGGCGTAGCGGCGGGCGACGAGCTCGGGGTCGCGGCGGATCCACTCGCGTACGAGGAAGAGGCGCCACAGGGTGCCGGGCAGGGTGGTGGCCGGGGAGTCGGCCCACAGCTCGGCGATGTCGTCGATGCCGTTGGTGGCGACCGCGGCGACGATGCCGGAGCGGGTGATGGGGTCGTCCTCGGTCTCGGTGCCGGGGAAGCCGCCGATGAGGGCCTGGGCGGCGCGGTGGGCGAGCTCGGAGGCGACGGCGGTGTCGGTGCTGCCCTCGATCTGTTCGGCGGCCTCGGGGTCGAGTCGGGCGGGGCGGTGGAACTGGCGGGCCATGGGGACTCCTCACGCGGTGCGGGCGCGCCGGCGACGACGCACGGCCCCATTGTCTCGCGGGAGCGTGGGCGCTCCCCCATGGGTTCACTTCCGGCCGACGGCGAGGCCGGTTCGACACCGCGGTCGGTTGTCCGGCTATGCTGGCCCCTGCCGATGGCGTCTGGACTCTGCTTCCGGCCGTCGGCACGCCCCCTTAGCTCAGTTGGTCAGAGCTGCGGACTTTTAATCCGAAGGTCGTGGGTTCGAGCCCCACAGGGGGTACCGCACCGGCCTCGGCCCCGGAAGAGACCGGGGCCTTCTTCATACCCGGGGCTGAGGACCGCACCTTGCGGATCGCAGACCGCTCCGGAGACTCACCACCCAGCCTCCGCGGCAGCTTGGTCATTTTCCGCTTGCGGCGGCGTCGAGCACGCGACCGACGTAGCTGCCGAACTTCTCGGTGACGCTGCCGTGATCGTCGTCGGGCCATTCGCTCCAGATATGGCCGAAGCCCGCCGAGCGGTAGTAGGCCAGGCTGTTGCGGGCATGCCCGCCGCCATCGAATCCTTCGAGGCTGTTGGCAGGCACGTCGCGTGTCCCAGTCACCCAGTTCAACCAGAGCCGTTCCTTGGTGCCTGAGGAGAAGGCCATCTTCCCCTCGGGCGCGTCGCCGCCCCCGAAGAGCAGGAAGCCCCCGCCCGCCATGCGCTCGGCGTAGGCCGGGAAGAACCACTGGCTGATGAACTCCGAGCCGCCGGAGTAGCCCACGAGCCAGACCCGATCCATGGTGGCGCCGCACTCGGCGACCACGTAGTCGAGCGCCTGCTCCAGGTAGCGGACCTTACCGTCCTGATCCTCCAGCCACCAGGTCCCGTCGTCTCCGGGAGCGCGCACCGAGACCACGTCGTACCCGCGAGCGCTCGCCGCCTCGACGACTCCCCCGGCGCCGGCCAGGCCACCGCGGGACCTCTCGTCCTGGCCCTGGTTCCCTTCACTGTGGAAGGACTGCCCGTCACCGTCGAGGTAGACGACCAGTCCGACCGGAGCTCCCGTAGTCGCGTAGAAGATGCAGTCGGAGGTCTCGTCCTCGTCATCGGTGTAGGAGAACGCAGCGGGAACCGACAGGTCACCCGACGTCGGCCGCAGACTCGGCGCAGCACCGTCCCCGCGCGAGCGCAGGTACGGCGGCGGAGTCGAGTGCGTTGCCGCTCGCTGCGGACCCCGAGAGGCGCAGCCGGCCAGGATGAGGCCCGCCATCGTACCGGTCAGGGCTCGCCGCGAAAGGTGCGCCGCCACGCTCTCCACCCACCTTCCCGATCACCGTCAGCCACTCGACGGTAGCACCGGCATCCCGGTTCCGCTCGGCCGGAGCGAGGGCTGAACCACCGTGCCACCGGCGCCGCTCACCAAGGCGGGTAGGGGCTCAGCGCGGGAGCGCGGCACCTTCAACACCCAAGAGCGCGCGCCGAATGCTGCCTCACGCGACGCCTCAGGCGGGAGTGCCCTGACTGCCCTGACCTCCCTTGTCCCCGCGACCGCGGCCTCCACGTCCACGGGAGCCGCCGCTGCGGCCGCCCCGGCCGGAGGGCTGCCCAGCGCCCTGATCGCTGCTTCCGCCACGTCGCTTCGCACTGCGCCCGCCTTGCCCAGCATTCCCGCCGCGCCCACCGCGCGCTCCCCCGCTGCGGCCACCCCGGCCGCCCTGACCACCCTTGGCCCCGCGACCGGACCGGCCGCGCGCCGCTTCTCCGTGGCCGTGCCCCGGACGCCCGGTGGAGGCCCGACCGCTGGGGCTGCCGCCCTTGATGGCCACACCCTCGGGCATGTCCTCCAGCGCGACGGCCTCGGCGACCTGCCCCACGAGGGCGGACACGGCGTCGTCGTCGGGACGGATGCGCTCGATGTCCGCGCGGATCCGCGCCTTCTTGAGCAGAACCTGAACATCGTGCTTCTGCTCAGGCAGGACCAGGGTGATGACGCTGCCGGCGGCCCCGGCGCGCGCGGTGCGGCCCGAGCGGTGCAGGTAGGCCTTGTGCTCGGCGGGCGGGTCGACGTGGACCACGAGCTCGACACCGGAGACGTCGATGCCCCGGGCGGCGATGTCGGTGGCGACCATGACGTGCACCTGCCCCGTGGAGAAGGCCCGCATGGCGCGCTCGCGCGCGTTCTGGCTCATGTTGCCCTGCAGCTCGACGGCCGGAATCCCGGCCTGGACGAGCTTGCGGGCCAGGCGCCGGGCGAGGTGCTTGGTGCGGGTGAACAGGATGCGCTGTCCCTCCCCCGAGGCCAGGCGCCGCACGATGCCGTCCTTGGCGGTCTTGTCCGCGACCATCCACACACGGTGGGTCATGGCGCCCACGGGCGAGGTCGAGGGGTCCACGGAGTGCTGCAGCGGGTCGTGGAGGAACTCCTTGACCAGGGTGTCCACGCCGTTGTCCAGGGTGGCGGAGAACAGCAGGCGCTGGCCGCGCTGCGGGGTGGCGCGCAGGATGCGGCGGACGTTAGGCAGGAAGCCGAGGTCGGCCATGTGGTCGGCCTCGTCCAGGACGGTGATCTCGACCTCGTCGAGGCTGACGAGTCCCTGCCCCATGAGGTCCAGGAGCCGGCCGGGGCAGGCGACGACGACGTCGACCCCCGCCTTGAGGGCCTTCTCCTGGGGCTTGGCGGAGACCCCGCCGAAGATGGTGGTGACGTCCATGTCGACGACGCGGGCCAGGGGCTCGATGACCTCGGCGATCTGGAGGGCGAGCTCACGGGTGGGGGCCAGGACCAGGCCGATGGGGTGGCCGGGGCGGGCCTTGTCCTGCTGCGCCAGACGCTGGACCAGCGGCAGGCTGAAGGCCAGGGTCTTGCCCGAGCCGGTGCGGCCGCGGCCGAGCACGTCACGCCCGGCGAGGGTGTCGGGCAGGGTGGCGGCCTGGATGGGGAAGGGCGTGGTAAAGCCGCGGGCGTCGAGGTCGGCGGCGAGGTCTGAGTCCACGCCGAGGTCGGCGAAGGTGGGCTCACCCGCGGCCGGGGTCTTCCCGGAGGCGAAGCGGTGTGAGGCGGAGGTGCGGTGTGCGGCCACGAGGATCCTGTCGTTTGGGACCGCGGGCACGCCGGCGCGTGTCGCTGGCAGCGTGCGCGTCGGTGCGTGAGGTGCCGGCGTACGCGGCTCAACGGCGCGGGGCGTCAGGTGAGTCGACGCGCGCCGGGGCCGGGGCACCAGCCAGGTCGGGCGGCGCCCGGACCAGGGGGCCATCCTGCCCGAGATCCCGCAATGTGTCACTACGGGCGACTATTCACTGTGCAGGCATTCGATGCGGCGACCCGCGAAACGCTGTGACCAGCGGTTTTACGGCACGCCCGAGAAACAGCGGCCACAGAACCAGCGGAAAAGTCGCCATTCGTGACACCTGAGGGCCCCTCAGAAGACTCCCAGGGCGAGCGCGAGGAGGCTGATCGTGGCCATCGCGACGACGGACAGGATCGTCTCCATCAGCGACCAGGTCTTGAAGGTCTGCCCCACAGTCATCCCGAAGTACTCCTTGACCAGCCAGAAGCCGGCGTCGTTGACGTGAGAGAGGAAGACGGAGCCGGCACCGATCGCGAGGACGAGGAGGGCGACGCCGGTCTGCGGCATGTGGCTGGCCAGCGGAGCCATGATCCCGGCCGCGGTGATGGTGGCCACCGTCGCCGATCCGGTGGCTAGGCGCACGGCGACGGCGACGAGCCATCCGGCTAGGAGGGCGGGCACGGCCGCCTGCTGGATCCATGCGGCGATGATGCCGGCGATCCCTGAGTCGACGAGGGTCTGCTTGAACCCTCCTCCAGCCCCGACGATGAGCAGGATCCCGGCAATGGGCCCGAGCGAGGCCCCGACCCGTCCGCTGACGTCGTCGGCACCCAGGCCCAGACGGGTCCCGAAGAGGTACATGGCGACCAGGACCGTCATCAGCAAGGCGACGATCGGCTTGCCCACGAACAGGGCCGCGTGGACTGCCGGATTGTCGCTGTCCTCAGGGACGAGGGTCTCGACGACGGTGCGCAGAAGCATGAGTCCCACGGGCAGCAGGACCACCATGATCGACGTCGCGAAGGAGGGACGCGGCCCGTCGTGCTCCTGGTCCGAAGTCCCCAGAGGCTCGGGGGCCTCAATCGGCACCCACCTGGCCATGAAGCGAGCCGCAACGGGCCCGGAGATGATGACCGTGGGCACGGCGACCAGGAGCCCCAGTCCGAGGGTGAGCCCCAGGTCGGCCTTGACGGCGTTGATGGCGATGAGCGGTCCGGGGTGCGGCGGCACGAGGCCGTGGAGCGCGGACAGACCGGCCAGGGCGGGCACGCCCAGCAGGATGAGGGACTGGCGGGCCCGCCGGGCGACGATCATGACCACGGGGATGAGCAGAACGATGCCGACCTCGAAGAACAGTGGGATGCCGACGACGAAGGCGATGAACGCCATCGCCCAGGGAAGGCGGGGGCCGGGAGTGCGAGCCAGGACGGTGTCGACGATCTGGTCGGCACCACCGGAGTCGATAAGGAGACGGCCGATGATCGCCCCGAAGGCGATGAGGGTGCCCACGTCGCCGATGGTGGAGCCCATTCCCTTGGTGAAGGCGGTGAAGGTATCGGCCAGCGGGATGCCGGCGACGACGGCCAGGACCGCCGAGCCCAGCGTCAGCGCGAGGAAGGGGTGCATCTTGCGCCAGACGATGAGCACGATGATCGAGGCGATGCCGAGCAGGGCGGCCGCGATGAGCTGGGCGTGATTGTCCGTGTGACTCACGGTGTCCGCGGCCGGCAACGCAACCGGTTGAGCTGGAAGAGTGAACGTCATTGTTGTCTCCGTTGTCAGTGGGAGGAGGTGGGGTGAGGGCGGGATGTATGTGCGCCGGGCTCAGCGCGCCGGGGAGCCGCGTACCGCGCGCTCCGGTTGGGTTGGCATGGGCGCCGGCGATCATCAGCGAGGAACAGTGCTCACACGGCGCTGGACGAAGCCCGTTCAAGTGCGGCGAGGATCGCCTCGAAGGTCTCCTCCGGCGTCGCCTGCGAGACCACGGTGACCCCATCCTCGTCATCGGACAGGGGCTCGAGGGCGGCGAACTGGGAGGGCAGCAGGCTCGGGGGCATGAAATGCCCCTCACGATGAGCCATGCGCTCCTGGAGCTCATCGGCCTGGGCAAGCAGATGAATGAAGAAGACTCGCCCCTGCGCGCCGGAGAGCAGGTCGCGATAGGAGCGCTTGAGCGCGGAACAGGTGACGATCGTCTTGACGCCGTCGGCGGCGCGCTCGCTCATCCAGTCGCGCATGGACTCCAGCCAGGGCCAGCGGTCCTCGTCGGTCAGGGCGACGCCGCGGCTCATCTTGTCGATGTTGACCTTGGGGTGGAAGTCGTCGGCCTCGGCGACAGGCCACCCCAGTGCGTTGTGAAGGTTGAGCGCGGCCGTGGTCTTGCCGCAGCCGGACACTCCCATGAGGACGAGGTGCTCAACGGATCGGCTCATATCTGCTCCTTGATGACGCCGTTGTCGTGAACTGATACGACGAATCTACCTCAAACGTAGTACTTTTAAAAGGGTCGGATAGCATCTCCCACAGACATCTCGCACCACCCTCCGGGAGCACATCCATGTCCCCCACCGACCGACGTCGCGACGTCCTCGACTCCCTCGGGCGCGCCATCGTGACCGGGGAGATGACTCCGGGCCAGAGCCTGACGCTGGAGGCGATCCAGTCCCGCTACGGCGTCTCCCGAACCCTGGCGCGCGACTGCGTCCACGCCCTGGAGTCCGTCGGCGTTGTCACCTCACGACGTCGGGTGGGCATTGTGGTCCTACCACGCGAGCACTGGTCAGCTCTGGCGCCTCAGCTCGTGCGCTGGCAGCTCGAGGCCGATCCGCGCGGCCCCACACTCGGAGCCCTAACCGAGCTGCGCGCCGCCATCGAGCCGGTCGCCGCCGCGGCGGCCGCCCGCCGAGCCACCGAGGAACAGCGCTCCGGCCTGCTGGCACTGGCTGCCACGATCCGCACCAAGGGAACCACCGGAAACGTCGCCTCCTATCTCGACGACGACATCGCCTTCCACCGGCTCATCCTGGAAGCCAGCCACAACGACACCTTCAAGGCACTGACCGAGGTCGTCGCGGAGGTGCTCTCCGGACGGGCCAGACTCACCGGCCAGGTACAGATACCTCAGCCAGAGGCGCTCGAGCTCCACGAGCGAGTTGCCGGCGCGATCGCGACCGGGGACGCCGCAGCGGCGGAGTCCTCCATGCGGGATCTTGTCGCCGAGGTGCGCGGCGCCCTGCTCGAACGCGGGCTGCGCGGCTTCCTCGAGGCCTGACCCCCGCCAGCGCACACCCGCATCGGCCCATGTGTCACTCCCGGCGACTATTCACTGTGCAGGTACTCGATGCGGCGACCCGCGAAACGCTATGACCAGCGGCTTGACGGCGCGCCCCGGAAACGACGGCCGCAGAACAGGCGGAAAAGTCGCCATTCGTGACACTTAAGGCCCCAAACCCGGCCCCGAAGGCCACGTCATTCAGCCACGTGATGAGGCGGGCTACCTGCCCAGACGGCGCTCCCGGCTGGCGAAGTCACGCAGCGCCCGCAGGAAGTCCACGCGCCGGAAGGCCGGCCAGTTGACCTCACAGAAGTAGTACTCGGAGTGCACCGACTGCCACAGCAGGAACCCGGAGAGCCGCTGCTCACCCGAGGTGCGGATGACCAGGTCGGGATCGGGCTGACCCTTGGTGTAGAGGTGCTCGGTGATGTCCTCCTCGCTGAGTGAGGCGGCCACCTCCTCCAGGCTCACCCCGGCGGCGGCCCGCTCGCGCAGCAGCTCGCGCACAGCATCGGCGATCTCCTGCCGGCCCCCGTAGCCGACGGCGATGTTGACCTGCATGCGCCGGTCCTCGGCCTGGGCAACCTTGGCAGCCTCGCCCGCCGGCCCGCCCTGCTCGGAGGCCTCCGCGCTCGCCGGCCGGGAGCGGGCGACGGCGGCGCGCAGGCGCTCGGCCAGCGGCTCGGGCAGGAGGTCGACGGCGCCCACGAGGCGCAGGCTCCAGCGGCCGGTCTCGGCGAGCTCGTCGACGGCGTGGGCGATGATATCCAGCAGGGGCGAGAGCTCGGCCGGGTCGCGGGAGAGGTTGTCGGTGCTCAGTAGCCACAGGGTGACGACCTGGACCCCCATCTGTTCGGCCCACCCGAGGAACTCCTCGATCTTGTCAGCGCCGCGCTTGTGGCCCTGCGCGGCCCCGAAGCCCATGGACTTGGCCCAGCGGCGGTTGCCATCGAGGATGACACCCACGTGGTGGGGCACCGTGGCCGGGTCGATGCGCGCAGCCAGCCGGCGCTCGTAGATGTCGTAGAGGAGGTTGTCGCCTGCCATGCCGTATTCCTCGGGGCTCCTCGGTGGGGTTGCTGGGGGACGGGGCCCGACGGCTCGGGGCCACCTCCAACGCTATCGTGCGAGACCCCTCCCGCGCTGGACGAGCCGGCTAACAGCCGGGTCAAATCCGGCCATCAGGTTCACTCAGGGTTGCCGAGGCACAACGGAGGTGTGCCAGGCGGCCGGGCCGCACCGACCCTGGCCACGGCGGCCGCGGAAGCTGCCGACGCACTCCACCATGCCTGCCGCGTCACATCGCTGTCCGGATCGCTACCACCGCAACCTACGCTCACGTAACCTACGGAGTCGTAAGGTTCAGCATCGACCCGTTCCCACCCCACACCACCCAGAAGGACGCTCACGCCCATGTCACCGACATCGCCCTCGACGTCGCAGGCCCCGAGCCGCTCCGCGTCCATGAGCGCCAAGGGCGTCATCGCCTCCGTCAAGCCCAGGCTGCGCGGATGGATCCACGCCGGTACCGCACCGCTGGCCCTGGCGGCCTGCATCGTGCTGACGGTGCTGGCGCCAGGAGCGGGCCTGAAGTGGGCCTGCGCCGTCTACCTGACGTGCTCGCTGCTGCTGTTCGCCAACTCCGGCGTCTACCACATCGGCACCGGGCACTGGCCGGCGAAGGTCGCGGCCACCCTGCGGCGGATCGACCACGCGAACATCTATCTGCTCATCGCCGGCACCTACACGCCCCTGTCGGCGGCACTGCTACCGACGCGCACGGCCACCCTGGTCCTGGGGATCGTGTGGGCGGGAGCGGCGATCGGCACGGCCACGAACCTACTGTGGATGCACGCCCCACGCTGGTTCACCACCGCCCTCTACATCATTCTGGGCTGGGTGGCGATCTGGTTCCTGCCGCAGTTCTGGCGGGCGGGCGGCCCGGCGATCGTGTGGCTGCTGGTGGCCGGCGGCGTGACCTACACGCTGGGCGCCGTCGTCTACGCCCGCAAGACCCCCGACCCCTCGCCGCGCTGGTTCGGCTTCCACGAGATCTTCCACCTGTGCACCGTGGCCGCGTGGGCCTGCCAGTGCGTGGCCTGCTTCCTGGCGGTTCTGCGCTAACGGGGACGGCCTGCCGGGCCGACCGAGAGGCGGTCACCGCGGCTGCTGGGCCCGGTGGGCGGCCCACCACGCCGTCGAGCCGACTGCTTTGTCCGTCTCTCTCCCCCACCCCCTGCGACGACGTCGATCAGGCGGTCCGGCACGGATTCGCCCGCCTCGCCGCCCGCCCTCAGCCCCGGAATATTCCAGCACCTTTCGTCAACCGCACAGCATTCCCTCAGGCTGCGGCGTAGACTCGCGCTTCAAACCCGGTCGGCCCTGAGAGGAGCCACCGGGTGTCGTCGTCGCCAGGCAACCCAACCGGCTGCCGAGCGACCAACACCAGTCATCCAAGGAGGACCCATGTCCGAGCAGTCACAGGGCACCTGGCTCACCCAGGAGGCCTACGACCGGCTGGCCGCCGAACTCGAGCACCGCAAGACGACCGAGCGCAAGGAGATCGCCCAGCGCGTGGAGGCGGCCCGCCAGGAGGGTGACCTGCGGGAGAACGCCGGCTACCACGCCGCCCGCGAGGAGGCGGGACTCAACGAGGCGCGCATCATCCAGCTCGAGGAGACCCTGGAGAACGCCCAGATCGGCGAGGCGGCCGACGACGGCTCGGTCTCGGCCGGCACCATCGTCACCGCGAAGGTGGCCGGTAAGGAGCAGGTCTTCGCCCTGGGCGGCCAGGAGATCACCGAGGACGTGCCCGACGGCGTCAAGGTCTTCTCCCCCGACGCCCCGCTGGGGCAGGCCCTCATGGGGCACCGCGCGGGCGACACCGTCTCCTATGAGGCCCCCAACGGCCGGAAGATCCAGGCCGAGATCGTCAAGGTCGAGCGGGTCTGACCCCCTTTTCCGCTCCCCTTTCCACCGAGCCGGGCATTCTTCGCGCAGCCCCACCGAATTTCCGTTGGGCGCCGCGAGAAATGCCCGGCTCGACGTCTCCCCCGGCTGCTCCTCGCGGTCAGTGAAGCGCGGGTGGGAATAGGGGCCGGGCGCAGTACCGTGTCCTCATGTTCAACGCCCTTCGTCACTCGCTCAGCGGATCGGCGCCGGCCGGCCGCGAGACGCCGGTCCTGCCCAACCCCGGAGAGCACCCAGTGCTGGGGACTGCCCTGGACGGGCCGTGGCCCGAGGGCAGTCAGGTCATCTACCTGGCGGCCGGCTGCTTCTGGGGGGTGGAGCGGATCCTGTGGCGCCAGGACGGCGTCGTCTCGACGTCAGTGGGCTACATGGGCGGTCAGACGCCCAACCCCACCTACCAGGAGGTGTGCACCGGGGCGACCGGTCACGCCGAGACGGTGCGCGTCGTCTATGACCCGGCCGTGTGCGGCGAGGGCGGGGAGACCCTGCTGCGGACTTTCTGGGAGAACCACGACTCCACGCACCTGAACCGCCACGGCAACGACGTCGGCACCCAGTACCGCTCGGCGGTGTGGACGACGACGCCGGCACAGCGCGAGGCGGCTGCGCGGATCCGCGACGCCTTCCAGAGCGAGCTGACGCGCCTGGGGCTGGGAACCTGCGTCACCACCATTGAGGACGCCGCGGACGCGCCGGCTCAGTTCGGCGGCCCCTACTACCTGGCCGAGGACTACCACCAGGCCTATCTGCACAAGAACCCCGGCGGCTACTGCAACCACGGACCCAACGGGGTGACCTGCCCGGTCGGCCTCACGGACCTTCCCGCCCAGACCGACATCCTGGCCCCCGACGACGCCCCGGCCTGAAACGGATCCACCCGGCGCCCGCAGCGCTGAGACCGCGGTTAGCCGCCAGCACCTGCGGCCTCCTCGCAGCACCGTCAGGCCCGGCCGTACTCATGCGCTGATCGGTGTGCCCGACCTCGGGGGTCGGTTACGCGGACCGCGCGGAGAAGGTGACGTCCCACAGGGGTGAGTTCTCGAGCTTGCCCTGCTCGGCGGTGGCATACAGCGTCCAGCCGCTGGTCTCAGTGTCCCCGAGCCAGAGCCCCAGAGCACTCAGCGGCAGATCCGATCCGTCCGAAGCTGGGACAGAGGTATCCCAGGTGATGACGTAGGCCTCCTTCATGTGAGGCCATGTCTCCTTCGTTCGGAACACATTGGTCCGACGCTCAGAGACCAGGAGCACCTCCTGCGCATGGGTCTCATCGACGATGGAACGCCCGAAGGACTCCACACGCCGGACTCTGACGCGCGGGATGCCGTCGTGCGCTCCAGGCATGAGGATCTCCGTGGCCGGATTGCCCTCGGAGTTGCTCACCTCGCTGACGGTGGCGTCAGCAGGGGCCGTGAGCGTCAGACCGTGGACCTCAACCGGGTCACCCGACGGAGACGTCGGCTGCACGTTGCGCGGCTGCGTATCGGGCACGACCGGGATATCTGACACCGGCCGCCACGTGGATGTTTCACCAGGGCTGGGAGAAGGCCTTACTGACGATGCCGCCCCAGCGGCTTGACCGCCGCGCCCCGAGCAGCCTGCGAGGCAGGAAACCAAGCCAGCAGCACCCAACGGGATCAGAACCGCCCTACGAGGCAGTATTAACGACATCAGCAGCCCTCCCAGCGATTCCACTTTCCGCCAGAGTAGTACTGCCCATTGGAGAACTCAATGGTCTCATCAACGTACCCTAACCCTGCACTGGCTACCGCCTCGTACTCAAAAGTCGCCCTTGCCCCATACTTTGAGGATCTCTTCGATACGTCTTGCCGAGTCAGCACCCCTCGATCCACCGCAGCATTAACGAAGGTGGCTGTAGCCTGATTAAGCTCTTGAAGCGAGTCCTTACCGGAGTTGAATCCGGGAACTTTGGCAGCAGCTAGAAAGTTGCGAGTCATTTGAGATACTTCCTTGGAACTCAGATCAACCGAGGCCGTCCACACCTGCCCAGACTCAAGCGGGGCCGGGTTATCGACCCCCAACGGCGTTGTTGCACCAATTTGGGCATCATAAGAGCCGGTAACAGACACATTCAAAACCTTATCTGGGTCATTATTATCGGCCGTCACAGCAACAACTATCTCCCCAGATGCCTCACCTTCTCCCCCAGCACCCGCAGCACCGGCACGACCAGATGCCTGCGCATTCACCTTATAGTACGTAGTAACCGTGCCTTTTTCGAGATTTACCTTACCCCCGATAGCAACAGCCGCGCCAATCTCTGCTTTAGCACCCGTAATACCCTCGGTGGCAGCAGCCTCTGCACTTCCTTCTGCACCAACCTGATAGTATATTTCTTTTGGTTTTGGGGGTTCATAGTGAGTGGCGCCATCGATCATCCCGTTTACCCACCCACCAAAAATGCCAGTGGAACGGTCAACCACCTTCTTTCTAAGAAGATAGTTCTTCAGGCCATCCTTTGCTTGCTCAGAGTCGACTTCATAGGTCACCCCGCGCTCTTCGGCAAGTTTAGCAGCAGCTTCCGCAGAGGCGCGAGACCCATAGGTCTGATTATCAACCGTAAACTCGACACCGCCACCATATCCGGCACTGACTCCAACCTTGTCCCCACGCTTGTCGGTTACCCTGTAGTGCCCATTGGACAGTTTTTCCGTAACAATACCCTCATTGACCTCAACGTCAACTACCACACCAAGGCCGGCATTGAAATTTTGAGAATGTTGATGGGTGGTACAAGGATCAGTCGGCTTATGCTTATCCTCTTCGGCTTTATTATCAGTGCCACCGCACTGCATCTCCCCAGCCCCAATGGCTTCACTGATCTTGGAGAGAATGCTGCATGAGATGTCGCGTCCATGACTTGGAGCAACAGCAATCACCCCACCAATGATGACCGCCACGACGATAGCCATTCCTGCAAACTCAACGAGTGCTGCGCCGCGTTCACGACCTCTCCGGAATCCACAATCACGAACACCCCGCTTTAACCACAAGAGAAACACAGTCTTCCCCACCTTCACCATTCACTCCAGAACATCAGGATTCAACAATCCAACACAACAGCCAGAGAATCGAGCTCTCCGTCGCGCCACACCACTTCCTGCAATCAGAAATAGTCATCCCGACGCAGCAGGAGAGCGTATACCAAGGATGCAACAACCGATGCGACGATCGCAAAACTGATAACCACGAGAACCGACAACCAACCCCGCATCGCATATGTGGGAACAATGTTGACGGCACTGACTACGGCCGCCGGAACCACAGAATGCACGACAAGCATGGCTACCGATCGAAGGCGCCGCCTCACGATAAACATCGCCAGAAGACTGGCAACAAAAGAGGAGAGTCCATTCATCCAGGCAACAGTTCCAACGACAGACTGCGCGGACTCAAGGGCGCCAAGCGTCAACTCAGGAATGGACAGCATCACCAAGAATGCCACGATCAGCAACACCACTTGAAGCGCGGTTCCAACGACGAGCAATAGCGGCGACCACGCCATCTTGTCGCGGTATGGCACATCACGACCCAAACCAGCCATCGTTCTCGACCTTTCTCGCTGCGCACCCATGCACGCACACAACAACCAACGCCCGACCTCAGGACGGTCGGGACATAGCTCGCGCTTCATGCTCGGTAAACCACCGTAGTTCCACGGCGTTTTGCAGCAACAGGGCCGTCCGCCCCCATTCCGCCCCTACTAAAAAGGGCGGGAACTTCACGGCAATGTCCGTGGTAATGCGCGATGTACATCTCCACTTCGATTCGCCGCCGAGCCAGCCGACTTTCCTCCCGGTTCGGACTCCACCCACATCGCCAGCAGCAACAACACCGTCCACCGGGGCACCCCAGTGCCGCTCCCACTACCCCGCCGCCCACTCCAGCCTTTGAAGCGTCAATCACCAGCGTTCTCACACGTTGTCTTGAGATGCTGACCGCTGGCCGCCGGCCAGCACTCCCAGCTGCGAGCGCCCGCGACTTCCTGACCTGTTTCCCTGCGCACCACAGGAGGCTCAACCCCTATGAGCAGCCAGCAGACTCGCACCCCGTCGGACCGGTCTCCGGCGGGGGCGGAGCCGGAGACCCACTGGTCTGAGGACACAGACTTCCAGTGGCGCGCCGCGACCGAGCTGCTCATCGCCATGGGGGTCCCGCGCTCCACCGCCCGCCTCACCAGCGACCTGCGCACCTCCATCGCGCACCTGGAGGAGGTCGACGCGCACCTGCCCCGCGATGGCAAGCCCTTGCCGGAAGCTGACCGTCTCACTCGCAACAACGCCGTCGACGCCGTCGCCCGCGCCATCCTGCCGCTGGCGCACGCCGCTCTGGAGCGGATCCGGGCCGAGGAGCTGCGCACCGAGGTCGTCGGCGTCGATTACGACGCCCTGTGCGACGCCGTTAAGCAGCTCGAGGCCACCTACCGCGCCGGCTGGTGGCGCGCGGCCGAGAGAGAGGGCGCCGACTTCTTCCTGCGCGAGGTCGAGGCCCTCAACCGTCTCAACGTTCCGGCGGTGCGTGCCAACTGGCGTGACGCCGGCAAGATCGCGGGCATCCTGCGCAAGATGCCAGTCTCGACGCTGCGGCGCGTGGCTCGCACGAGCAACCCCATGGTGCTGCGGCTCATGGTGCTGTTCAATCTCCAGGCCGGCTACCGCGACGGCAGCTTCGACAAGACCATCTCCATCCCCCGTCTCATCCACACCCGCACCAGCGAGTACCGCGCCGAGTACCGAGCCGGCTCAGCCGCTTAGCGCGAGCCGCGCAGCCGCCACCGGCCCACTCACTTCGACCGAATCTTCAGAATCGACGC
>NZ_KV789159.1:52423-94690 GCF_001807465.1 Actinomyces sp. HMSC08A09
GCGGCTCCGGGTCGTTTCTGAAGTTTTGGTCGAAGTGTGTGAGGGAGTAGGAGGGAGGAGGGGCTCACCAGCGTCGGCCAGTAGGCCTGACCCCGGCAGCGGCCAGTCGTCGCAGCATCTGCGCCCCGGCGTCACCCCAGGCCTGCGCCCACGTCCAGCGGGCCACCGCCAAGCCCGAGGCCCGCAGCGCGTCCTCCCGGAGCTTCTCACGCCACACAACATCCTCCGGGTCCTTCCCGAAAGAGGCCGACCGGTACTTGACCCGACCGTCGAACTCCCCGACCACCCCATGATCCGGCCAGTAGAAGTCCAGGATGTAGAGCTCCGACCCGACCCGCACACTGACCTGCAGCTCCGGCCTGGGAAGCCGGTGCTCCCACATGCGCACGCGGGACATCGACTCGCCCGGCGACTCGGAGCGGCCGTCGGCCAGACGCACAGCCTGCCGAGCACGAGGACCGCCACCTGCCGTCTCGGGCAGACGCTCCAGCGCCTCTTGCAGTCCCTCCGCGGAGCACAACCCGTTGTTCAGGGCCGCATCCATGGCGGCGACTCCCGCCATGAGGCCGTTCCACCGAGCCAGGTCAATGAGCGCGTCCGGCAGTGCGACGGCGAGATGCCCGCCCACTCTGACGACCTCAGTGCCGGGGCGACGCACGTGGCGCCTCAGCAAGGAGGTCCGTACCCGGCCAGGGTGCCCGTCCACGACCTCCACCCGGCGCAGGACCGTCCCCACCAGTGGCAGCCCGTAGGCGGCGACGGCGGAGGCGCCCGCCAGCATCAGGTCCTCGCCGTACTTCCGGTGCGCCGCCTCGAGCAGCAGCTCGTAGCGCTCCATCCACGCAGCCTCCTGCCAGGCCGCACGAGGCGCGTAGACGCCGGCGGCGACGCGCAGCCAGTCGTGGCTGAGGTCCGGGCGCGCGCACGCGGCGCCGTCGAGACCGGTCTCGTTCCACATCAGCGGGTGCAGGGCCCCGCCGTCGGACAGGGGCGGGGAGGAGATCGTGGTGGTCATGCCCCCATGCTGCCCGCAACGCCCCAGCCCTCACTCAGTCCGCTTGCCGTCCTGTGGAAACAGGGCGCCGACGACGCAGTTGTGGACACCGAGATCGCCGATCACTTCGACCGAATCTTCAGAATCGACGCGGCTCCGGGTCGATTTTGAAGTTTTGGTCGAAGTGTGTGTGGAGGGAGGCCAGCTCGAGCTTGCGGTAGCGGCTGACGGCCGCGGCGACGTCGACCATGCGGGGGCGCACGAGGAAGGCGGGCCGCTCGCGCTCGTCGGTCAGGGCGTCCAGGCCCTCGTCGTCGAGCAGGGCTTCGAGGTCGTCCAGGCACTCGCGCAGCGGGGATACCCCGTCGAAGCGTTGCTCCAGCAGGGCGCGCAGGGCGTAGGCGATGGCCTCGGCCTGCCCCGGATCGGTGACGCCGCCGACGTCGGAGATGTCGATGTCCTCCCGGTCAAGGACCAGGGTGGAGGTGCCGTGGGCGCGGGTGCGCACCGGCCCCCGGCGGGTGCGCGGCGGGGCGGGCTCGGGGACGCGCTGGCGCGGCTCGGCGAAGTCCTCCAGGCCGGTCAGGGGCCGGGGCTGGCCGGCGACGACCCGGCGGGCCTGCTCGGTGACGTCGCGCAGGTGGTAGGCGTCCATGAGCAGGACCCGGTCGGCCACGTCCAGGTAGTCCCCGGAGCCGCCCATGACCATGACCGTGGAGACGCCCCTCCTGCGGAACAGCGCGGTGATGCGGTCCACCAGGGGCGTGATGGGCTCGCGCTCGGCGGCCACGAGCTCGCGCATGCGCGAGTCGCGGATGAGCAGGTTCGTGGCGGAGGTGTCCTCGTCCAGCAGCAGCGTCGTGGCGCCGGCCTCGACGGCCTCGATGATGGAGGCGGCCTGGGAGGTGGATCCCGAGGCGTTGCGGGTGGTGAAGGAGGCGGTGTCGCGCCCGGCCGGCAGGTGGGAGATGAAGGGGGTCAGGTCGACGCCGGTCACGGCGCGCCCGTCGGCGGCCCGCACCTTGACGGCGTCGGGGACCGTGGCGACGAGCTCGCGCCCGTCCCCGGGCACGTGCGGGTAGACGCCGCGCTCAATGGCGCTCAGCAGCGTGGACTTGCCGTGGTAGCCGCCTCCGACGATGACGTTGACGCCCGCCTCGACGACGGTGCCGCGCACCGTCCCGGCGTGCGGGAGCTCCACCGTGGCGGCCATGGACTCGGGGGCCTGGAGGGGAACGCCGCCGTCCAGGGGATCGTCGCTCACCCCGGAGCGGCGCGGCAGCACGGAGCCGTCGGCGAGGAAGGCCACCCAGCCGTTGCGGGCCACCATCGCGGTCAGGGCCCGGTGGTCCTCAAGAGTGGCGACGTGGCGCACGAGCCGGTCGCCCCGCTCGCCGGTGAGGTCCATGGCCTCCTCCAGCTCGCGCACGAGGTCGCGCCCCACGATCCGGGAGGCCTCGTGGCCCTGGATGGAGCGACCCTGGGCGGGCAGGGCCAGGCGGGCGCGGACCTCCAGCACCCAACCGGCCCCCTCCTTCTTCTCCTCGGGGCGCAGGATGATGCTGGAGCGCTGCAGGATCTCCTGGCCCGGGGAGGCGATGGACAGCGCCGTGCCGCGGAAGCCCGCGTGCAGCTCGCGGGTGAGGAAGTCACCCACGGCCAGGCGGCGGTCTGCGTCGGCCAGCAGGTCGGCCTCGTCGAGCAGCTCCAGGCCGTGCAGGTCAGTGGGCACGTCCACATGGATGCGCGTGGGCGGGGCGTAGGGGTCGGACTGGACGCGATCAATGTGCAGGAACCAGCCGGCGGGCGCCCGGTAGCGTCCGACGATCGCCTTGTAGGCGGCGTAGGAGCGTCCGTCGAGGGCGTGGAGGTGGCCGACGAGGTCTGCCAGGAGGCCGTCGCGGGGCTCATCGTCATAGACACGGCGCGAGCGGCCGCCCTCGCCATCCCGGTAGCCTCGGCCGCTGCCGGAGCCTCCCCGGTAGCCTCGGTCTCCTCCGCCGCCGCCTCCCGAGTTACCTCGGTAGCCGCGGTAGCCTCGGTCGCCACCGCCGGAGCCTCCCCGGTACCCGCGCTCGCCGTATCCGCCCCTGTCGTCCCGGCGGGAACCGCCTCGCTCGCTGCGCTCAGTCATGGGGAAACCCTACCCACCCGCCATACCGCTCCCGCCAACCCCGGCACGAACGACGTCGCCGCCGGAGCACCCGCAGGTGCCGCCGACGGCGACATAATGGACTGGCGTCCTCCGGCTCAGCCGAACGACCGAGCTCGACGTCCTCAGCGCAGGGAGGCCAGGGCGTCGGAGTGGGCGACGACGTCGCGCACCATGGCCGGGACCTCGGCGTCGTGGAAAGCGGCCGGCGAGAAGGCGCCGTCGGCGAAGTCGGTGTTGAGCGAAAGGAACACGTTGGAGGCCACGACGGTGGCACCCATGCCCTGAAGGATCTGCTGGAGGTGGCTGACGGCGCGGATGCCGACGCTGTAGGAGTAGCCGACCACGCCCACGCCCTTGTTGGCCACGGCGCCGGGCTGGAGGAAGTCGATGGCGTTCTTCAGGGCGCCGGGGATGGAGAAGTTGTACTCGGGGGTGACGAAGATCAGTGCGTCGAAGGACTTCAGGGCCTCATCGAAGGCGGCGCCGGCCGGGTCGCTGGGGACGGCCATGCGCGGGGGGATCTCCTCGGCGAACAGGGGCAGGTTGAAGGAGGCGATGTCGACGATCTCGGCCTCAACGCCCTCGATCTCGTTGGCCTGGTCGACCACCCACTGGGCGATGGTGCCACCCACGCGGTTGGGGCGGACGGAACCGACGACGACGGCAAGACGGGTCATGTTTCTCTCCTGGTCGAGATGAGCCGGGGCGGGGTCAGCGTCAGGCGAAGACTCCGATGGCGCACCCGGCCGCGACAATTGATTTACCAACAACCTTATGGGAGTTTCGACAGAACGAACTCCCCCTTATTGCATGATACCGGCCACAATGCCCCGTCTCCGCCCTTCCGGTGAGGGCACATGGAGCCGCGAACTCGTCACGGACTATCGGGCCAGGAAGAAGCGGAAGGCGGGGTCGGCGGTCTCCTCGTTGTAGGAGTAGCCGAGGCGGTCCATGTGCTCGGTCAGCTCGACGTCGTCGGGCCCGGCCGCGAAGGCGCACAGGATACGGCCGTAGTCGGCGCCGTCGGTGCGGTAGTGGAACAGGGTGATGTTCCAGCGGGTGCCCAGCACCTCAAGGAAGTGAGCCAGCGCCCCGGGCGACTCGGGAAAGAGGAAGGAGAAGAGGCGCTCGGGCACGCCAGGGGTGGCGCGCCCACCAATCATGGAGCGCACGTGGACCTTGGCGAGCTCGTCGTCGGTGAGGTCGATGACGTCGTAGCCGGCCTCCTCCAGGTCCGCCACGATCTCGGCGCGCTCCTGGCGCCGGGCGATGCGCACACCCACGAAGATGCGGGCGGGGTCGGTCTCGGCACGGGCCGCGGAGAGGCGGTAGTTGAACTCGGTGACCGAGCGGGCCCCCAGGACCGAGGCGAAGCGCAGGAAGGAGCCCTGCTCCTCGGGGATGGTGACCCCGAGGATGGCCTCGCGCTGCTCACCGATCTCGCTGCGCTCGGAGATGTAGCGCAGCTGGTGGAAGTTGAGGTTGGCGCCGGACAGAACGAAGGCGAGGCGCTCGCCGGACAGGTGGTGCTCGGCGACGTAGCGCTTGAGTCCCGCCAGGGCCAGGGCGCCGGAGGGCTCGGAGATGGCGCGCACGTCGTCGAAGATGTCGCGCACGGCGGCGGAGGTCTCGTCGGAGGAGACGGTGACGACGTCGTCGAGCAGGGCCCGGCACATGCGGAAGGTCTCCTCGCCGATGCGGCGCACGGCCACCCCTTCGGCGAACAGGCCCACGTGGTGCAGGGTGATGGGCTCCCCGCCCAGTAGGGCGGCCTTGAGGCAGGCCGACTCCTCGTGCTCGACGCCGATGACCTTGATCCCGGGCATGAGCTGCTTGATGAGGACGGCGACGCCGGCGGCCAGCCCGCCGCCGCCCACAGGTACGAAGACGCGGTCGAGGTGGGCGTCCTGCTGGATGAGCTCCAGGCCGATGGTGCCCTGGCCGGCGATGACTCGGGGGTCGTCGAAGGGGGCGATGTAGGACAGGCCCTCGGCCTCGGCCAGGCGGGTGGCCTCGGCCTTGGCGGCGTCGAAGTTGTCCCCGTGGAGGCGGACCTCGCCGCCCAGGGCGCGAACGGCGTCGACCTTGATCTGAGGGGTGACGGTGGGCATGACGATGATGGCGCTCATCCCCAGCAGGGCGGCGGAGCGGGCCACGCCCTGGGCGTGGTTGCCGGCCGAGGCGGTGACGACGCCGCGCTCGCGCTCGGCCGGGCTCAGGGAGCGCATGGCGTTGTAGGCGCCGCGGATCTTGAAGGAGTGGACGGTCTGGAGGTCCTCGCGCTTGACCTCAACGGTGTTGCCCAGGCGGGCCGACAGGGCCGGCATCTCCTGCAGGGGCGTGTGCTCGGCCGCCTCGTAGACGGGGGCCTTGAGGATCTCCCGCAGGTAGCGGGCGCTGTCCCAGGCAGGGGTTCCGTTGCTGCTGACGCTGTCGAGCTCATTCACGAGTGACAGCGTAACGGGCAAGGCGCCGCCCGGCTCAAGCCGGTGGTGGCGCGCGCTGATCGCGATGCCCTGGCATCTCCGAGGCAGGTGGCACCGCCAGAACAGACATCCTCTAGAGAGGATATCATCTTGATGATATAGTCATGGCGTGAGTGTGAGGTGGTCGATTGAGTTCTCCGAGGAGGTGCGCATCTGGTATGCGGGACTGACTCCCACCGGCAAGGCCTCGACAGACCGGGTCCTCGAACGGCTTGCCCTGCAGGGCAATCTGCTCCGCATGCCACACTCCCGACCACTCGGTGACGGGCTACATGAACTGCGGTTCTCCTGCGAGAACGTCAACCGCCGCATCACGTACGTGTTCGACCCGGACCGCCGAGTCGTCACTCTCACGACGTTCCGCAAGCAACGTCAGAACGAGCGAACCGAGGTCCTGCGCGCCAGACGAGCGCAAGCCGCTCACGAGGCCAGTCGGCACGCTGAAGAGAAGAACGGGAGAAGATCATGAGCACCGCCACAAACAGCTCCACCGTCACCACCTCGTGGGAGCAGATCAGGCAGGAGTCGCTGGCCGCCATGACCGAGGCCGAGCGAGCCGAGTACAACCGGGCTGCCATCGAGACCGAGGCCCGCCTCCAACTTGCCGAACTGGTTTACAACGCACGTGCGGCCGCAGGAATCTCCCAGACAGAACTGGCCCGACGCGCAGGAACACGTCAGTCCGTCATCTCTGCGATTGAAAACGGAGCTCAAGCGCCCGGTGGCGTCATGCTCGCACGTATCGCTCACGCCCTCGGTGGAACTCTCGGGATTCACGTCGCCGCCTAATACATACGTCATGCTCCCACCTCCTCATCGGGTCTCACGATGCTGCGCCATACGATGTGTCCGCAGAGCGAGCAGGTCATCAGTTCACCGGAGCCGGCGGGAATAATTCGGCTGGACCGCAAGGTTGGTATGCACACCCTACGGAAAGGAGCCGCCATGTCGCTCCAGCTCTTCGAGCTCGTCCCCACCACCCCGTCGCGCGAGGCCGCCGAGGCCCTCATCGCGCAGGTCTCCCAGGCCGTTGAGGCCGCCGGCGCCTCCGTCCTGGAGTCGCAGGTCACCGCCAGTCACGAGCGCATCTTCACCATCGTCGAGCTCGGCTCCGACGACGTCGCCGCCCTGACCGAGGCCGTCCGGTCCGCTGCGGCCGACGCCGAGGTCACCGGCCCCGACGAGGTCCGCCTCGTGGGCGCCGAGCTGGAGGACGTGCGCGCCCTGGCCCGCAAGGCCGACTACCTCGTGGAGTGGGACATCCCCGAGGAGATCTCCATGGAGACCTACCTGGCGCGCAAGAAGGCCAACTCCCCCAAGTACGCCCAGGTGCCGGAGGTGAGCTTCCTGCGCACCTACGTGCGTGAGGACACGGTCAAGTGCCTGTGCTTCTACGACGCCCCCGATGAGGAGGCCGTGGTGCGCGCCCGCGAGGCCGTCTCCACCCCGATCGACCGCCTCCACGCCCTGGAGGGCTGAGGTCCCGGTCCGCTGATGAGGCGGGCGCCAACCCATTGCGCGGTTGGCGCCCGCCTCGTTGTCTGTGCCCGACGGCGCAGCCCTCGCGCCCGGCCTGGGCCGGGCCGGAGCCGGGCCGCTGCCACCGGGCCTCTACGGCTCCTGCGGTCTCTGCGGTCTTAGCGCCGCATGCTGCGGGAGGCGGCGACCGATGTGATCGACAGGACCACGAGGGCGGCGGCGGGCGTGGCCACGGCCCAGGGGGCCCGTTCGATGTAGGGCAGCGCGTCGGACAGGACCAGTCCCCACTCCGGTGCGGGGCTCTGGGCGCCCAGGCCGAGGAATCCTAGGGCGGCCAAGGCCAGGGCCTTGCCGGGCAGCCTCAGGGCCGCGTGGCGCGCCAGGGGGCCGACGACGGCGGGCAGGACCCGGGTCAGGGTGATCCGCACGCGTCCCTCCCCCAGGACCGGGGCGAGGAGGACGTCGGGGCGCTGCCGGTTCTCGGCGACGAGTCCGGCGGCGTGGGAGGCCAGGGGCGCCCAGCCGACGCCGGCCACGGCGATGGCGGCGCCCGTGGCGCTGGGCCCGGAGACGCCGGCGACGATGAGGCCGGCCAGGATCGGCGGGGCGGCGTTGGCGACCTCAATGAATCCTGTGGCCGCCCGCGGCGCCAGCCCCACCAGCATGGCGATGACGAAGCAGACCACCGTGACGATGACGGCGCCGCTCACGGTGGACACGGCCCCGTGAGCCACCCGTGCCAGCACGTCGCGCCCGAGCGAGTCGGCGCCCAGTGGGAGGGCGGCACTGGGCTGCGCGAGCTTGTCCGCGACGACGGCGTAGGGGTCGCGCCGAATCCCGACGGCCACCATGAGGGCCAGCAGGGCGGCACCGCTGACGGCGATGACGCGGGCGGCCCGCCCCGGGTGCTCCACCGGGGGCGGCGCCGTGAGACCGCCCGCCCCGGCGGCCCGCCCCATGAGGAGGCGCCGGACCGCTCCGGCGATGACGCCGGCGGCCAGCGCCAGGGCGAGCAGCAGCAGGATCTGGGCCTGAAGGGCCGGCACGTCCTGGGCGGAGGCGGCGTCCAGGAGCTCGCGCCCCAGCCCGGGGATGGCGAAGATCTTCTCCACGGCGACCGCGCCGCCGGTCAGGGCGACGACGACGAGCGCCACCTGCCCGGTCAGTGGTGCCAGGGCCCGCCGCAGGACGGCTCCGGCCAGGGTCCGGCCACGGATGCCGGCGGTGGACCAGGTGGCCACCCAGCGTTCGGAGAAGGTGGCGGTGACGGCGTCGGAGACGAGTCCGCCGAGGTAGCCGCCGGTGGGCAGGCCCAGGCTGAGGGCCGGCATGATGACCTTCTCGGGGCTGCCCCACCCGAAGGGCGGCAGGATCCTGAGGTAGACGGCCAGGACGAGCATGAGGATCGGGGCCAGGAGGTACTCGGGCAGGGAGATGAGGATCGCGGAGGCGGCTCCGCCGCGGGGCCGGGGTCGCCCTCGCAGCCCGTCGCGCAGGGCGGGCAGGACCAGGGCTGCGGCCACGATGACTCCGACGCCGAGCGCGGCGACCATGAGGCTCAGGGAGACTCCGAAGGCGTCCACGGCGTCCGGGCCGACGTCGGCTCCGGAGACCCAGGAGCGGCCCAGGTCGCCGCGGGCCACCCCGGCCAGCCAGTGCCCGATGACGTGGAGGGGGCCGCCGTCGATCCCGATGCTCGTGCGGATGGAGTCCAGGATTTCCGGTGTGGGCTCCCGGTCGGAGGAGGTGGCGCGCAGGATCGTCAGGGCCGGGTCCTTGCCCGAGAGCCAGGGCAGCATGCCCACCAGGCCGACGAGGCAGGCCAGGGCGAGCAGGCGCGAGATGCCGGTGACAAGGTCGCCCGTGCGCAGGCGCCCGGCGAGCCGGGTGAGCACGCCGCTCACTTCTTCACGGTCGTGGCCGAGGTGATGAGGGCGCGCTCGCCCGGGTCTCGCTCGGCGCCGGTGACCCCGGAGGCCTCGCCCTGGATGACGCGCTCATGGGCGAGCGGGATGGCGGCGCCGGAGGCGAGGATGGCCTGCTCGGCAGCCATGATGGCCTTGCGACGCTCGTCGCCGGGCTGCGCGGCGGCGGCCTTGGAGATGGCGGCGTCGACCTTCTCATCGTGCAGGCCGCTCATGGAGAAGGAGCCGGAGGAGGAGAAGTCGGCGGTCATGTAGGCGACGGCGTCGCCGGAGTCCTGGACGGTGGAGCGCGACACGAGGACGGCGTGGAACTTGCCGGCCATGGCCTCGGACTCGATCTGGTTGTACTCGCGGACGTCCTGGGTGACCTTGAAGCCGGCGGCCTCGAGCTGCTGGGCCAGGAGGGGGACCATCTCGCCGAGCTCGGGGCGGTCGGTGTAGGAGGCCAGGGTGATGGCGGTGCCGGCGGGGACGGTCCCGGCGGCGGTGGCGCCGGGGACCTTGCCGGTGGCGGCTGCGCCCGTGGCTCCGGGGTAGGTCTCCTTCTTCCAGGCGCGCAGCTCGGCGGCCCAGGGCACGGCCGGCCCCAGGAGTCCGACGGGAGAGTCGGCGTGGCCCTCGAAGACGGTCTTGATGAGGGCGGCGGGATCGACGGCGTTGCGGGCGGCGGCGCGCAGGGCGGGGTCGGCGAAGGGGCCGGAGCGGGTGTTGAGGTAGAGGGTGGAGGTGCGCGGGGTGGCTACCTCGTGGAGAAGGTTCTTGTCGATGTTGCCGACCTGGGCGACGGGGACGGCCTCGACGATGTCGGCGGTGTCGGTGCGCAGGGCGTTGGCGCGGGCGGCGCCGTCGGGAACGTAGGTGACGTCGATGCCGGGGGCGGTGGCCTTCGTGCCCCAGTACGTGTCGTTGCGTTCCAGGGTGGCGCCGGAGGAGCCGTTGGCCTGCTTGAGGATGAAGGCGCCGGTGCCGTGGCCGACGGGGTCGATGGCGCCGTCGGCGGAGCCGGGGTAGGCGGCCGGGGACAGGATGACGAGCTGGGGACTGGACAGGCGCTGCGGCATGAGGGGGTCGGGGGCCGCGGTGGTCAGGAGGAGGTCCTTGCCGTCGGCCTTCGCGGTGAGTTGGATTCCGTCCAGGACGCGTGGCGGCTTGGCGGCGGTGGCGGCGAAGGTGAGGGCGGCGGCCGCGTTCTCGGCGCTCAGGGCGGTGCCGTCGTGGAAGGTGACGCCCTCGCGCAGGGTGAGGCGCCAGGTGGTCTCGCCCTCGCGCTTCCAGGAGGTGGCGAGCAGCTCCTGGGCGTCGCCGTCGGCGTTGAGCGTCGTGAGGCCCTCAGCGCAGGACCACCGAGTGAGCTTGAGGCCGTCGTTGGTGAGCGGGTTGAGCTTGCTCTCGGGGGCGTGGAACATGGCCAGGCGGATGCGGCCGTCGCCCGAGGAGCTGCGCGAGCAGGAGGCGATGGCGGCGGCGCCGGCTCCGACGCCGAGGGCGGCGAGGACCTGGCGGCGGGTGACGGCGGGGGTGGGCATGGACATGGATGCTCCTTCGGGCCTGTGTCGGAGTGTCAGCTGTCGGGGTGTCATCGGTCGGGGAGGTCGTCAGTCGGTGGCGGTCGGCAGGGTGGGGACGGCGTCGCGCAGGGCGCGGGTGGCCGGGTGGGCGGGTTCGGTCAGGAGGCGGCGCATGGGGGCGTCCTCGACGATGGCGCCGCCGTCCATGACCAGGGCCCGCTGGCAGACGCGGGCGACGGCGGCCAGGTCGTGCGACACCACTAGCAGGGCTGGGGCGGGCACGGCGCAGTAGCCAGCTGGGGCGGGCACGGCGCCGGAAGCAGCTGGGGCGGGCACAGCGCCGGAACCAGCCGGGGCGGGCTCAGGCTCACCACTCGCGCCGGACTTGGCGGGGGGCGTTCCCTCACCGCTCGTGTCGGCGTCGGGGCCAGTCTCGGGGCCGGCCTCGATGGCGGCGAGCAGGTCGAGGGTCTGGCGGCGCAGGGCGGGGTCGAGCCCGGAGACCGGCTCGTCGAGCAGGAGGTAGCGCGGGGACAGGGCCAGGGCCCGAGCGATGGAGACCCGCTGCGCCTGGCCGCCGGAGATCTCGTGGGGCCGGTTCTCCCAGATCTCGCGGTGAATCTCGAGGCCCTCCAGGATCTTCCGGGCTCGGCTGACGGCCTCCTCGCGGTCGCGCACCACGCCCAGGGTGCGCAGCGGAGTGCTCACCTGCGCCAGCACTGAGCGGCGCGGGTGGAGGGTGGCGGCGGCGTCCTGGGGCACGTACTGCACCGCCCGCCGGAAGGCCCGCAGCACTCGGACTCCGCCTCGGCGCACGGGGCGGCCGTCGAGCAGGATCTCGCCGGCGTCCTCCGGGCCCGGGGAGTCGAGCAGCAGCAGGGCACGCAGCAGCGTCGTCTTGCCGCATCCTGAGCGTCCGATGAGGGCCACGTTCTCCCCCGGCTCCAGGCGCAGATCCACGCCGCGCAGCACCTCTCGCCGCTCGCCGCCCGCCCCCGGGTGGGAGCGCCTCAGTCCACGGGTCTCAAGCCCGCTCATGCGGCGGCTCCCGCTGCGGCCAGGGCCCCGTCGATGGTCTCCTCGGCGCCGGCCTCGCACATGGCGGCCGTGACCGGGTGTGCGGGGCGGGTCAGGACGGCGAGGGTCTCCCCCGACTCGATGATGGCGCCGTCGTGGAGGACGGCGATGTTCTCGCAGATGGCGGCGGCGGGCAGGTCGTGGGTGATGAGGAGCAGGGCGGGGGCCTGGGGCAGGCTGGTCAGGGAGCTCAGGAGCCCGAGGATCTCGGCGCGGGCGACGACGTCGAGGGCGGTGGTGGGCTCGTCGGCGATGATGAGGGCGGGTTCGGCGGCCAGGGCCAGGGCCAGGCTGACGCGCTGGCGCTGGCCTCCGGAGAGGCGCCCGGGGACGCGGTCGGCGAAGGACTCGTCGAGCCCGACGGCGTAGAGGTAGTCGGTGGCGCGCTGGCGGGCCTCGTCCCGGCTGCGTCCGGCGGCCTGGGAGGCCAGCGCGATCTGGCGGCCGACCGCGATGAGCGGGTGCAGGGCTGTGGAGTGGTCCTGTGGGACCAGGGCGATGCGGCTGCCCCGGGGGCGCAGGGCGGCGGGCAGACCCAGCAGGTTGACGCCGCCGTCCTCACCTCCCGCTGGGGAGCTCACGCTCGGGTCGCTGCCTGCGTCAGCGTCATCGGGCTCAACGGTCAAGGAGCCGGCCACCTCCAGGGAGGACGGGAGGATGCCCGCGAGCGCGGCGCAGGTGAGGGACTTGCCCGCTCCGGAGGCGCCGACCAGGGCGGTCCGGCTGGCGGGCGCGAGGCGGAGGGCGACGCCGTTGACCAGCGTCGTGCTGCCGGATCGCACCACCAGCGATCTGAGAACGATTGTCACACGCAAACCCTAGGTGCGAGTGACAACGATTTTCAAATATGCAGTTGGTCAACCCGGGCCGGCCCCTCCGGCCCTCGTCGGGCTACTTGATCCCGAGGCGCTTGAGGTCGCGCACCGCGCCCAGGTCGGCGCTGGTGGCGAGCATGGCGTAGGCGCGCAGCGCCGCGGAGACCTTGCGGGGGCGGTCCACGTGCGGGGTCCAGGCGGCCTCGCCGCGGGCCTCCTCCTCGGCGCGGCGGCGCTCGATCTCCTCCTCGCTCAGGCGCACGGAGATGGCGCGGCGCGGGATGTCGATGTCGATGATGTCGCCGCTGCGCACCAGGCCGATGAGCCCGCCGGCCGCCGCCTCCGGGGAGACGTGGCCGATGCTCAGCCCAGAGGTGCCCCCGGAGAAGCGCCCGTCGGTGAGCAGGGCGCACTCCTTGCCCAGGTGCATGGACTTGATGTAGGTCGTCGGGTAGAGCATCTCCTGCATGCCGGGGCCGCCGCGCGGTCCCTCGTGGCTGATGATGACAACGTCGCCGGACTTCACCTGCTTGCCGAGGATCCCGGCGACGGCGTCCTCCTGGGACTCGAAGACGACGGCGGGCCCGGAGAAGGTCAGGATCGACTCGTCCACGCCGGCGGTCTTGACGATGCAGCCCTTCTCGGCGATGTTGCCGAAGAGGACGGCCAGGCCGCCGTCGGCGGAGTAGGCGTGCTCGATGTCGCGGATGCAGCCGGCGGCGCGGTCGGTGTCGAGGGACTCCCAGCGGGAGGCCTGGGAGAACATCTCGGTGGTGCGCACGCCGGCGGGGGCGGCGAGGTAGCCGGTGCGGATCTCCTCGCTGACCTGGGAGCCGGGGACGCCGTCGGGGCCGGGGCGGGCGATGTCGTAGGCGGCGAGCTCCTCGCCCAGGGTGGTGCCCAGGACGTTGGAGGTGGTGGTCTCCAGCAGTCCGCCGCGGTCGAGCTCGCCGAGGATGCCGATGATGCCGCCGGCGCGGTGCACGTCCTCGATGTGGTAGAGGTTCGTCGAGGGCGCGACCTTGGCCAGGTGGGGGACCTTGCGCGAGAGGCGGTCGATGTCGGCCATGGCGAAGTCGACCTCGGCCTCCTGGGCGGCGGCCAGCAGGTGCAGGACGGTATTGGTGGAGCCGCCCATGGCGATGTCCAGGCTCATGGCGTTCTCGAAGGCGGCCTTGGTGGCGATGGAGCGCGGCAGGACGGAGGCGTCGTCGTGCTCGTAGTAGGCCCGGGTGATCTCGACGATCTGGTGGCCGACGCGCTTGAAGAGCTCGCCGCGGTCGGCGTGGGTGGCCAGCAGGGTGCCGTTCATGGGCAGGGCCAGGCCGAGGGCCTCAGTGAGGCAGTTCATGGAGTTGGCGGTGAACATGCCCGAGCAGGAGCCGCAGGTGGGGCAGGCCAGGCGCTCGATGGCGCTGATGGTCTCGTCGGAGACAGTGGGGTCGGCGGCGTCCATCATGGCGTCGATGAGGTCGAGCTTGCGGGTGGTGCCGTCGGCGGCGGTCATCTTGCCCGACTCCATGGGGCCGCCGGAGATGAAGATGGTCGGGATGTTGAGGCGCAGGGCGGCCATGAGCATGCCCGGGGTGATCTTGTCGCAGTTGGAGATGCACACGAGGGCGTCGGCGCAGTGGGCGCTGACCATGTACTCCACGGAGTCGGCGATGAGGTCGCGGCTGGGCAGGGAGTAGAGCATGCCGTCGTGGCCCATGGCGATGCCGTCGTCGACGGCGATCGTGTTGAACTCCTTGGCCAGGCCCCCGGCCGCCTCGATCTCGGTGGCCACGAGGCGCCCGACGTCGCGCAGGCCCACGTGTCCGGGGACGAACTGGGTGAAGGAGTTCGCGATGGCGATGATCGGCTTGCCGAAGTCGGAGTCCTTGACACCGGTGGCGCGCCACAGTGCACGGGCGCCCGCCATGTTGCGGCCGTGGGTGGAGGTGGCGCTGCGGTACTGCGGCATGAGCGATTCCTTCTCGGGCAGACGGACTGGAACGGCGTCGCAAGGAGCCGGCCTCAGGGGGTGGCCAGCGCTTCACGACGCCGTGTTGCCATAGCGTAGCCCTCGTTGGCTTCGGACGCCGCTTCGCTTCCTGTCCCTGAGACGCGCTGAGACGCACTGAGACGCGCAAGGCCACCCCCGGCACGGTCTCGGGCCGGCGTCCCGCACCCGAGGAGGGCCTCGCTCACCGCCACGATTTGCGGAACACCGGGCTTGCGTCACCGGCCGCGGTGACGGCGCTTGGCCCGCTGACGACGGCGCGCCCAGTCCTCGTCCGCCTTCTGGCGACGCCGCCGGCTCCGGTCACGGGAGGCACGGGTCGCGGTCTCCTCGCGGGCAGCGGCCAGGGCGGCCTGCGCAGCGGTGGACGGACGCGCCCGGGCAGCCTCCTTGGCGGCCTGCCGTGCGGCGCGCTTGGGGTTGGGGCGAGGGGCCGACGATGAGCCCGCCGACCGGGAGGCCGGTACCGGAGGACAAGCAGCGGCTCGGTCGATGAGGGCCCCGCCGTGAATCAGGAGGAAGTCGTAGAGCTCGACGTCGCTGGGCTCGGCCCCGAAGACGTGCCGCGCCGCCCGCACCGTGCCGCCTTGGTCATTCACCTCGGCCCCACGACGACGTTCGTGGAGCTCAAGAACACCGACCCAGAAGCGGCCGTCGAAGGAGAGGGTGAACTGGGCTGAGATGCTGGCGGGGACGCCGGTCTGGATGTCTGAGGCGGGCATGTTCGGCATGGAGGCTCCTGCGGGTGCGATTGATCGCACCCGGTGCAGCAGGAGTCCCCGTGACGGCCGATGACCGGCCTCCCCGAGGTGACGAACGCCTGGTTGTTGCTCGCCCACGACAAGATCGGGGCGGGTCCGGGGTCTGCGGCCCCGACGGCGTCATCCGGACTTCCTCCGGACCGTGCAGTTCGTGCTACCGGGTGTGGCGCGAGCGCGCCGCCCCCAGGCTAGCGCAGTGAACGCCGCCCCGGGGCACCGCATGCAGACGCGCGTTCGCACGGTAGGGCTCCAGGACGCACTGTCAGGGTGCAGTGTCCTGGGCGCCTACCGTGCGAACGCGCGGTCAGTGGCTCAGTGGGCCTGACTCACATGACGCCGAGGATCTCCGTAACGAAGACGAGGGTGTCGCCGCCGCGGATGCCGGCCTGCGGGACGCCGTGGTCGCCGTAGCCGAGCTCGGAGGGGATGGACAGCAGCAGGCGCGAGCCGACGCGCTGGCCCACGAGGCCGTCGTCCCAGCCGCGGATGACCATGCCGACGCCGACCTGGAAGTTCAGAGGCTGGCCGCGGTCGTAGGAGTTGTCGAAGACGTCGCCGCCCCAGATCTGGCCCAGGTAGTTGGCCACAATCGTGTCGCCGGCCTCGATCACCTGGCCGTCGCCGGCGTCGAGCACCTGGACCTGGAGCCCCTCGGGGGCCTCGGTCCCGGGGAAGGTGAGTGTGGGCTTCGTGCCCTTGGCGCCCTCGACGGAGGGCATGTTGGTGTTAATCATGCGGCGAGCCTACGTGAGGCCCCCGGTTGGACGCCGCAGCGAGCCTCGGCCCAGCGCGAACCCGGCGAGCGGGGCGGCACCGCCGGGCCGGCGAGCACGCAACTGGGGCCGGGACGCATCAGCTGCGTCCCGGCCCCAGCCGAGGTGGTGGCGTCAGGCCGGACCGGACGAACCGGGCCCGGCCCCGCGCTCAGTCGCGGAAGTAGCTCAGCAGGCGGAGGAACTCCACGTAGAGCCACACGAGGGTGACGACCAGACCGAAGGCCCCCGCCCAGGCGTAGCGCTGGGGCAGCCCGTTGCGGACCCCGTTCTCAATGGACTCGAAGTCGATCGCCAGGAAGAAGGAGGCCAGGATGACCGCGAGGATTCCCAGCGGGACTCCCAGCGGGATCCCCATGATGGTCAGGGAGCGCAGGCCCCAGGCGCCAGTGGTCATGCCGGTCATCATGAGGGCGAAATTGATGAGGCTGAAGATCATGTAGCCGAAGGTGGCCACGACCACCACCCGACGGAACCTGCCCTGAACCCGGAAGCCGCCGAAGGAGTAGGCCGCGAGCATGGCACCGAAGGTGGCCAGCGTCGCGAGCACGGCCTGGACGACGATCCCCTCGTAGCGGGCCTCCATGATGCCGGAGAAGCCACCCAGCAGCAGTCCCTCGAAGGCCGCGTAGGCCAGGATGAGGGCCGGGGAGGGCTCCCGCTTGAAGCTGTTGACCAGGCCCAGGACGAAGGCACCGACGGCACCGGCGAACACCGCCATGGCGCCCAGGCTGAAAGTCGCCTCATCGGAGCTGGTCACCAGGCTCCAGGACAGGGCGCCCGTGGCCAGGATGACGGCGAACATGCCGGCGGTGCGGATGATGACGTCGTCGTAGGTCATGCGGCGCATGTCCGCGTTGGTGGCCGACGGCGCCTGGTACTGGGCCTCCAGGCCGGCCATCTGCTCGGGACTCACCTGGCCGTAGCCGGCAGCCTGCTGACCGTACTGGTTGGCGGTCTGACCGTACTGGCCGTACTGCTGGCCGTAGCCGACGGCCTGCTGGCCGTACTGGCCGGCCTGGTAGCCGGGCATCGTGGGGTAGCCGTTGGGCGTCTGGGCCGGGGCGGCCCCGGGCGCATGGCCGCCTTCCTGGAAGGCGGTGCTTCGGCTGAAGAAGGGGTTGGACATGTTCCTCTCATCCTCTCTGAGGGGGCTGGGACCGTCGGCCCGGGGAGGCCGCCGCTCGCAGTCCGGTCCGGCCGTCGAGGACCGGCACCCGAAACTGCGCATATTATGCGCAGCCCCCGCACGGTCAGGGGAACCCTTTTCCCTCACAACGTAGCCATCTGGGGAGAGATCCCCACTGCGCGTCGGACGCCGTCGACTCCTCGGTGGCCTCCGACGGCTCGCATCGACCGATTGGTTCTCATCCTCCAGGAGGACCCCCTCCCCCTGACGGACCCGCCCCGGCCGGCCCCGGGTTCCTCACCTCGGCCGATTCACCGACGACGGCGCACTCCTAGGCTGGAGCCATCCGGTTGCTCCGTGGGAGCAGCCCCTTGGAAGAACCACGGCGAACCGCCCACCCACCCCTGGCCAGAGGCCCACGTCGAAGAGAGAACATCATGATCGAGGCAGTCAATCTCACCAAGCGTTATGGCAAGAAGACGGCGGTGGACAACATCTCCTTCACCGTCGAGCCCGGCACCGTCACCGGCTTCCTGGGCCCCAACGGGGCGGGCAAGTCCACCACGATGCGCATGATTATGGGCCTGGACAAGCCCACCAGCGGCAAGGTCACGATCAACGGGCGCCCCTACCGGCAGCTGTCGGCCCCCTTGTGCGAGGTCGGTGCCCTGCTGGACGCCAAGGGCCTGCACGGCTCGCGCAGCGCCCGCAGCCACCTGCGCCAGCTGGCCGCCTCCAACGGCATCCCCGCCAAGCGGGTCGACGAGGTCCTGGACATCACCGGCCTGACCTCGGTGGCCAAGAAGCGCGTCAAGGGCTTCTCCCTGGGCATGGGCCAGCGCCTGGGCATCGCGGCGGCCCTGCTGGGCGACCCCGGTGTGCTCCTGTTCGACGAGCCCGTCAACGGCCTGGACCCCGAGGGCGTCAAGTGGGTGCGTGAGACCTGCCGCCGTCTGGCCGGCGAGGGCCGCACCGTGTTCATCTCCTCCCACCTCATGAGCGAGATGGCCCAGACCGCCGACCACCTCCTGGTCATCGGCCGCGGCCGGATCCTGACGGCCGGCCCAGTCAACGACGTCATCGCCTCGGCCACCACCGACCGGGTGCGCGTGGCCTCCCCTCAGGCCACCCAGCTCGCCGAGCTCCTGGCCTCCCGCAACCTGGCTGCCCAGCCCGTGGCCCCCAACGTCCTGGAGACCACCGCGACCACCGCCGCCACCATCGGCGAGCTGGCCGCCCAGGGCGGCATCGTTCTGCACGAGCTCACCACCATCCGCGCCAGCCTCGAAGAGGCCTACATGACTCTGACCAGCGACTCCGTGGAGTACCGCACCGACCCCGCCTCCCAGGCCCAGATGCAGCAGACCCGGGTGCGCCAGGCCGTGCCGCAGGGCTCCGCCCGGGGCTGAGGCCCGCACGCCAGCGCGCCACGCCCGCCATCAGAAGCTCCATCCGTCTCACTCCAGAAGGCCAGCCATGAGTACTCACAGCCCCGCACACGCCTCCGCCGCCCCAGCCAGCCCCGCCCCGGTGCGCACCGCCGTCGGGACCGCCCCCGCAGGCCCCGCACCGCACCCAGCGCGCTCCCGCATCCAGGGCCGCCAGACCCTCCTGCGCTCCGTGCGCGCCGAGTGGATCAAGTTCTGGTCCCTGCGCTCGACCTGGATCACCTCCTTCATCACCGTCGCCCTGACCGTTCTGTTCGGCGCCGGCCTCACCTCCGTCCTCGGACGAACCGAGGAGTACCAGGACACGGCGAAGAACCTCATCACTCAAGGCCTGACATTCGGGCAGGTCGTGGTCGCGGTCCTAGGAGCCCTCATCATCACCGGGGAGTACTCCTCCGGACAGATCCGCTCCTCCCTGGCCGCCGTCCCCAAGCGCGGGCAGCTCTTGGTGTCCAAGGCAGTGGTCCTGGCCATCGTCTCCTTCCTCCTGGGGTCGGTGTCCGTGTTCCTGTCCTGGGCGATCTCCAAGCCCTTCATCGGTGAGCACGCCGGCTCCCTCACCGACTCGCACTACATCGGCTACATCTGGGGCTCGGGCCTGGTCTTCGCCACCATCGCCCTCCTGGCTCTGGGACTCGGCTTCCTGCTGCGCTCCACCGCCGGCACCATCACCGTCATCGTCTCTCTCCTGTTCATCATCAGCGGCCCCCTCCAGCTCGCGGCCAGCAAGTGGCCATGGATCTTCAAGATCATCGGCTGCCTGCCCAGCACCGTCGCCGAGGCCGTCTCCGACCCGTTCCAGCGCACCACCGAGTGGGGCGGGCAGGGAGCCCAGTTCCTCACCCACGGCCAGGCCATCGCGGTCTTCGCCGCCTGGGCGCTCATCCCGCTCATCACCGCCTGGTTCGTCTTCTCCCGGCGTGACGCCTGAGCGGGCAACTCCCCCACCGTCAGCCGGAGGCGAGCCCATGTCAGCCCCCGCGTCCTCTCAGCAGGCCTCCGGCCCCGCCTCGCCCCACGAGGGTCCCGGCGCCCCTCCTGCCTCTTCAGCAGCCGACGTCCCCGGCGGCACAGCCGCGTCGGTCATGAAGAGCCGGGCGGGCGCCGGGCTACCCGCGGCCCTGACCGACCCCGCGCTCCTGCACCGCCTCATCCGCTCCCTGCCGGCGTCGTCCTTACCCGATCCGACGCTCCCCGCCTCCGGCAGCGACGGGAACCGTCACCGTCCCCGTCCTCGAAGGCGGGCGCCTCAGCCGCACAAGTCGACGTCGATCACGACCCCCTGGAATGACACACTGAGCCCTATGTCCAGCCAGCTGCCAGCCCCTCAGCCCGGCCGTCCAGCCACCAACGCACCCACCGAGGACGACGTCGAGCTCCCGCCCGAGCCGCGGGGCCTGCTGCGCACACTCAGCCGGTGGTACCACCGCCATCCGACGATCATCGACATCTCCATCGCTGCCGGCGTCGTCGCCTACAGCCTCATCGTGGCTATCCCGCTTCTCCTGCGCCCAAGCAGCCCGGCGAGAACCTATCCCATCCTGCCTCTGGCGTTGATCGCGATCGCACTGATGGGGGTCGCGCTGTCGCTTCGCCGGCGCTTCCCCCTGTGGTGCTGGGCCGCCATCCTCCTGATCCCGGAGACGTATCAGTTCGCGGTGCTGCAAGCCTTCCACCTCACTACGGAGCAGCTGATGTACGCGGCCATCGGCATCAGCGGCATGGGACTGATATCAATCCCCATCGCCTTGGGCGCCGTCGCCTCGCACCGCAAGCCGTCCGCCGCATGGACCGCGGGGGGCATCTCCCTGGTGGTTCTCGTCATGGACGTCGTTCTGACGAATCCTGGCCTGACGGTTGGGGAGATCCTGCGCAACGCCGCCATCCTCATTCTCCTCATCCTGGTCGGCATCCTGGTCGGCTTCAATACCCGCTCCGCCCGCCTGCGGCTCAAGGCCATAGAGCTCCGCTCGGCCCGGATGGCCCTGGCCAGCGAGCAGGCGGTGCTGCTGGCGGCTGCTGAGGAGCGCAGTCGCATCGCCCGGGAGATGCACGACGTCGTCGCCCACTCCCTGGCCGTCATGATTACGATGGCCGACGGCGCCGCCGCCATCGTGGAGCGCGATCCAGCCACGGCCAAGCAGGCCATCGAGACCCTGGCCGAGGCCGGACGCAGCGCCCTGGCCGACACTCGCCGCCTGGTGGGGGTCCTGCGGGAGGACCCCTCGGTGGCAGCAGAACAGGCCCCGCAGTCCCCGGAGCCGCCCGCACCCTCGGGAGAATCGCCGTCGTCGGCCCGCCAGCACGAGGTCCGCGACCTGCCGGTGCCCGAGTTCGCCCCCCTGGGGACGGTGACGCCGGTCGAGCCCAGCGTCCCCATCGCCAACCTGCGCCAGCAGGCCACCGACGGCGCGGGCGACCGCTCCCGCGGAGACCTGCCCCTGGCCCCCTCCCCCGAGCAGGCCGATATCACCGAGCTCGTCAAACGCTTCGTGGCGGCGGGGGTGCCGGTCACCTACCGGTGGGTGGGTGCGGCGCTCCCAGCGGACAAGGCCCTCCAGCTCACCGTGTTCCGCATCGCCCAGGAGGCCCTGACCAACGTGCTGCGCTACGCCCCGACGACACCGGCCGTCAGCGTCGACGTCGAGCGGCACAATGGCACCGTGGTCCTCACCGTGGACAACGAGGCCGCCCCCGGCACGCGCCCGATGCACGGATCCGGAAAGGGGCTGATCGGCATGCGCGAACGCGCTTCGGTCTATGGTGGGACCGTACAGGCCGGCCCGACACCCACGGGTTGGCGAGTCCGCGCGGTCCTGCGCTGGGACGAGCATGACGAAGGGACTTTCTCATGGCAGACGCCCCTGTGAGCAGCGGTGATCCTCTCCAGCCCGACGAGCCTGAGCGCCCCGGCGAGGTCCGCGGCCCGGTCAGCGTCGTGCTCGCCGACGACCAGGCGCTCATGCGCATGGGCTTCCGCATGGTGCTGGAGGCCGAGGAGGACATCACCGTCGTCGGCGAGGCCTCCGACGGCACCTCCGCCCTGGCCCAGGCCAAAGCCCTGCACCCCGACGTCATCCTCATGGACGTGCGCATGCCGGGGATGAACGGCATCGAGGCCACCGAGCGCATCGCCCAGGAGTGCCCGAGCACGCGCGTGCTCATCCTGACCACCTTCGACCTGGATGAGTACGCCTTCGCCGGGCTGCGCGCCGGGGCCTCCGGCTTCCTGCTCAAGGACACCCGGCCCACCGAGCTCGCCGAGGCGATCCGCACCGTGGCCTCCGGGGAGGCGGTCGTCTCGCCGCGCATCACCCAGCGGATGCTGGAGATGTTCGCCGGCTCGCTGCCGAGCTCGGAGGCGCCGGCCCAGTCCTCCTCGGATCCGCGGATCGACTCACTGACCCCGCGCGAGAAGGAGATCCTCGTGCTCATGAGTCAGGGCATGTCGAACGCGGAGATCGCCGCGCACCTGGTCGTCTCGGCCACCACCGTCAAGACCCACGTGGGCAACGTGCTCGCCAAGCTCGACGTGCGAGACCGGGTCCAGGCCGTCGTCGTCGCCTACGAGACCGGCCTCATGGCCTGAGGACCTGGCCCTCAGCGGGGGGCATGGAGACGCTGCTGGGCGTCGTCGAAGCCGACCGTGACGACTTGCTCGACGGCGTCAGCGGCCTGCTCCAGGGTGACGCCGAGGTCGGCGCGCTCACGGCCGGGGAAGTCGGACAGGACGAAGTCGGAGGGGTCCTGGCGGCCCGGCGGGCGGCCGATGCCTATGCGCAGGCGCGCGTAGTCCTTGGTGGAGACGGACTTGCTGATGGAGCGCAGGCCGTTGTGACCGCCTTCGCCGCCGCCGCGCTTGAGGCGCAGCTCGTGGGCGGGCAGGTCGAGCTCGTCGTGGATGACGAGCAGGCGGCTGGCGGGGTCGATCCCGTAGTAGGAGACGAGCCCGGCCACGGGGCCGCCGGAGAGGTTCATGAGCACTGAGGGCTCGGCCAGGATGACGCGGGGGCCGGGGGCTCCGCCGGGCATCATGCCCAGCCTGCCCTCGGCCACGCGGGCGCGGGCCTTCTTGTGTTGGGAGAACCGGGACCCGGTGCGCTCGGCCAGGACGTCGAGCACCATGTAGCCGACGTTGTGGCGGTTGCGGGCGTACCGGGTCCCGGGGTTCCCCAGCCCGACGACGAGCCAGGCCTCACTCATGCGCCCCACCCCGGGGTGAGCCCGGCGCGGGCGGCACGGGTGGTGCGGGAGGCGCCTGCCGGCGCGTCGTCATGGCTGGACATGTCAGTCACGCGCGATTCACTCGGCCTCGGCCTCGACGGCGGCCTCAGCGGGGGCGTCCTCGGTGACCTCGGAGGCAACGGCGTGCTCGTTGGCCACGTTGACCACGGCGGTCTCGGCGTCGGCGACGGCCTCGACACCCTTGGGCAGGGCGATGTCGGCAAGGGTCAGGACGGTGCCGGCGGCGACGCCGGTGACATCGACCTCGATGGCCTCGGGCACGGAGACGGCCGGGGCGGAGACCATGACGGTGGCGGCCTCGATCATGTGAATGGTGCCGGGGGCGGCCTCACCGATGACGGTGACCGGGACCTCGACGTCGACGCGCTCGTTGCGGTCCACCAGGAGGAAGTCGACGTGCTGCACGCCGGGGCGGATGGGGTGGCGCTGCACGTCCTTGGCCAGGGCCAGGAGGGTCTCGCCGCCGGCGATGTCCAGCTCGACCAGGGCGTTGTCGTTGCTGCGCAGGGCCAAGCGGGTGGCGTGCTCCTCGAGCAGGAGGTGGCGGGGCTCGGTGCCGTGGCCGTAGACGACGGCGGGGACCTGGCCGGCGCGGCGGGCCTGGCGGGCCGAGCCCTTGCCGAACTCGGTGCGGTCCTGGGCCTTGAGGGTGATGGCGTTGTTGGCCATGTGGCTCTCCTTGCGGATGAGGCGGGGCCCGGTGCCCCGCGGCTGATGGTGGTCCGGCTGGGCGCGACGACGCGCAGTACCGCCAGGTACCACCACGTCGATCACGGATGCGCGCCGTGCTGGCGCGTCCCTCGCCGGGGCAACGTGGGCAAGACTACGGCATGGGCGGGGCGCGCGAACAGCCGCGCAGCCGGTGAGGCGCCCCACCTGGCGGGTCCGGTGGGCTGGCAGGCCGGCAGGCCAGCAGGGCCAGTCACAGGCAACGAGCCCCCGCAAGGCCGGACCGGCTCGCGCGATCGATCCTTAGGTCGCGCGGTCGAGGGTTGAAGGCACGACCTCGCGACCTACCCTACGAACGCGCGGGCCGCAGGCCTGCAGCCGCTCAGCCGCGTCACGTATGCCATTCCCTCGCGATGAGGATCAGGAGGTTGACGTCAGCGCAGATGGCGACCTGCTCGGTGTCAAAGGAGGGCGACTCGAAACGGCTCGGGTCATCCTGCATCATGTGCTCGATGTCGAGGATCGCATCGGCCTTCTCCTTCGGGACCGTGGTGAAGACCTTTCCCTCGGGGACGTACTGGCGCAGGTCGGGGTAGATCCCCGGGAGCGGATCGGCTTTCCCACTCGATGCCTCGACGAGGGCCCGGCTGCTGGCGGGATCGAGGGTCATCACCCCGTGCACCCATAGCGGGCGGTCCTGTGGGGGCAGGACCTCACGTTTCTCCTGCCAGTACTGCATGACCCAGTGAGCCGAGGAGATGGTGACGCCCGGCATGCGTCTGTCGAGGCGCCCCAGGTCGGTACGGATCTCCAGCGTCACGGGGACGTACTCGGCGAAGCTCGCGAAACGACCATCCGACGTCGGCGTCGCACTCGACCGCGACCGGCCGGCCTGCGCTGGGGCGCATCCACCCAGCGCCAGTGCCGTTCCACCGGCGAGCCCCATGCCGACGACGTCGCGCCGCCCGTGCTCGGCCATGCCCGCCTCCTTCGCTCCCGCCTGCGACCAGGCCCGTCGCAAGACACCGCGGGTGCAGCGAAGACTACTCGCGCCGTGCAGCCGGAGGCCCGTGCTCGCGGCGGCCGGAGGCGGGCACTTGTCCCCATATCCCAGCCATGTGGACACTCAACGGGTGGGGAACTGAGATCATCCGCAGGACAACGGCCCCGAGCCCGCCAGCGCCTCACAACGCCGGCAGCACTCCCGCACCCGACTACCAGAGAGCAGACCATGAGGTACTTCGCCGAGTACATCGTCGGCAGGAACGGTCCCATCGACGTCTTCCTGCAGCCCCAGACCCCGCAGCTCGTCGCCGATGAGGTCGCCCGCAAGCTCACTTCACCCGCCTACCTGGACGGCACAAGGCACTTCGCCGTCGTGGTGTGGGCACTGCCCGAGGGAACGTCGCACATCGACGAGGTTCCGGAGTCCTCCCCGGCGCGAGCCACCTTCATCCAGTGCGGCGGCTCGGCGGCCGCCATGAGCGTTGAGATCCGCGTGACCCACGAGGACGACTCCTACGAGCACTACACCGTGGCCCGCGAGCCCGTCGCCGATCCTGGAGCGTGGACCACGATCACCTGGGACAACGGGGGTCCCGAGCCCTTCTCCCTGCGTCTGCACCCTGAGGAGGTCTTCACCGGCGAGCAGGCAGCCTCCGTCTTCCGCGCCTACATCGAGGATGGTGCCCTTCCGCCCGCGCGGCTCCTGCGCAGGCTCGACGTCTAACTCGCGCCGGCTCCGCGCGTTCGTACCGTAGGTGCCGGGATCGTACCCTTACCCCTCGACAGCGCGACCTACCCTACGACCGCGCGGGCACGGACATCGATCAGACCCGCAGCAGCTCCAGGCAGCGGCGCACGTCCTGGATCGGGAGCTGGCCGGGTGCGGAGGCCCGGGCCTGCCCCTGCTCGTCGGGGACGACGGCGAAGGTCAGCGCCGACCCGAAGGTCGGCGCCACACGGCTGACCGCCCCGAGCGCCCCCATGGACATGGCCGCCACGGGCACACCCAGGCCGCTGCGCGCCCCCGCACCCGCCGTGGCCCGCGCGCACACTCCCAGGAGGCGGGCGACGTCGTCGGCACTGGTGGGCCACACGGCGATCTTGGCCAGGTCCGCGCCCTCGCGGGCCATGCGGGCCAGGACCTCCTCGAGGACCTCATCGGCGGGGGGGGCCTCGAAGTCGTGGAAGGAGGCGACGACGTCGATACCCAGTGCGTGGGCCTGCTCGCAGACCTGAGGCAGGCAGCCGCGCTGGACCTCGACGTCGATGGCGGCCGGGCGGCGCTCGGGCGCCCAGTCGGCGAGCCCGTCGAGGACGGAGCGCAGAAGGGCGCCGTAGGAGGCGTCGTCCAACTGGGCCCGGCCCCCCTCGGCGGCGGTGCGGCAGGTGAGCAGCACCGGGGCGCCGGCATCGGCGTCAGCACCGTCGGCGGCAATGGCCTCCCCCAGCCCCCGCAGGCAATCCAAGACCTGGGCGGCGGCCGCGGCCGCGTCCAGCGGGTCGGGGGCGGCCAGGGCGCCAGCCTCCTCCAGCAGGTCCACGCGCAGCTCGAGGACATCGGCACCGGCGTCGACGGCGCTGCGGGCCTGGGTCCGCGCCTGGGTGAGGCTCGGCCCGGTCAGGGAGACGGCCACGGCGGGCAGGCCGCCGGGGCCGGGGATGCTGCGTCCGCGCCAGGTCAGCGACGTCGCGCTCACGCCGGGGTCCCTTCGGCCGGCCCCGGCTCGGGCACGAGCGACAGGGCGATGCCGTCGAGGATGTCGTAGAGGCTGGTGGTGACGTGCGCTAGCGGGCGCCCGGCGGCGGCGGTCCGCTCCACGACGCGGGTGACGACCTCGCTCCACACGAGAGCCCCGGCGGCGATGACGTCGCGGCGGCCGGGGGCCAGGTAGCCCCAGGAGGCGCGCTGCTCGGGCGTGGAGTGGATGATCGCCTCGCAGGAGGCCAGGACCGCCTGCGGGCTCAGCTCGGCGCCGTTCAGGGCCTGCGGATCGAAGGCCTGAAGGTTCAGGGCGTGGGCGGTGACGGTGGTGATGGTGCCGGCCAGGCCGACCAGCCGCCCCGGGGCGGACAGGTCGACAACCCGCTCGGCCTCATCGAGCAGGCCGCGCACCTCGGCCCGGGCCGCAGCCTCAGCCTCGGGGGTGACGCCGGCCGCCAGGAAGCGCTCGGTGATACGCACGCTGCCGGTGTCCAGGCTGATGGCGGCGCTGGGCTCATCCACACCCAGGACCAGCTCGGTGGAGCCGCCCCCGAGGTCGACGACGAGCCGCGGCGCCGGCTCGCACTCCCCCGGCTCCGGCGTGCCCTCCTCTTCACCGGCGCCCAGGAGCGAGCCGGTGAAGGACAGCCGGGCCTCCTCCTGGCCGCTGACGACCTCGGGATCAATGCCCAGCAGGCGCCTGACCCCGGCCACGAAGTCCTCGCGGTTGCGGGCGTCGCGGGTGGCGGAGGTGGCCACGAAGCGCCGCACGTCGCCCCCGGGGACGACGCCCAGCTCGGCGCAGTCGGCGGCGTAGGAGGCCACGGCCGCCAGGGTGCGCTCCAGGGCCTCGGGGTCGAGCAGGCCGGTGCGGTCCACGCCCTGACCCAGGCGCACGATCTCGTTGCGGCGGCGCAGCACCTCCAGGCGGGGGCGCCCGGAGTCGTCACGGTGGGCCTCGGCGATGAGGAGGCGGATGGTGTTGGTGCCGCAGTCGATTGCGGCGACGCGGGTCATGGTGGCGGCCTCCTGGGCTCGGTCGGGAAGGGAAGGAGCAGGGCGTCCCTGCCGCTCAGCAGGAGCAGCGCTCAGGATCCCACAGTCCGCGCTCGCGCAGGGCCTCCAGCGTGCGGTCACCGATGGGGTTGATGCCGGCTCCGGCGGCCAGGGTGTGCCCGAGCAGGGCGTGGAGGCACTTGACGCGCGTGGGCATGCCGCCGGCGGAGACCCCCTCGATCTCGGGGACCTGCCCGAGCTCGGCGCGACGGGCCAGGTAGTCGTCGTGGGCGGCGGCGTAGGCGGCGGCCAGCTCGGCGTCGTCGGCCAGCGCGGCGTTGAAGGTCTCCATGAGGTGCTCGGCCTCCAGGGTGGAGCAGCCCTTCACGGCGGCTGGGTGGGTGAGGTAGTAGCTGGTCGGGAATGGGGTGCCGTCGTCGAGGCGCGGGGCGGTGCGCACCACGGTGGGGCGCCCGCACACGCAGCGGGCCGCGATGGCGACGACTCCGCGCGGTACCCTCCCCAGCTGCTCGGCCAGGGCCTCGAGGTCGGCCGACGACACCGGCTCCTGCGTCTGGGGCGTGGGGCTCACGGGGTCTCCTTCGTCTGCGGGGTGACGGCCGGTTTCGGTGTGGTCTTGGGCGGATCCGACGGCGTCTGGTTGGGCTCCCCGGTCGGCAGCTCCTTCTGGGCGGGGTTGAGGGTCTTGCCGTCCGTCCCACCCTTCGATCCTGCTGGGGCGGTGCTGTTGGCCTGGCCGGCGGCCCGCGAGGAGTCCCGGAGCTCCTCGTACCAGGGGGCGTCCGGGGAGCCCGGGGTGGCCCCGCCGCCGGCCTCGGTCTCCTTCATGGAGTCGGCACCGACGACGACGTAGCTGGTGTCTCCGGGCATGACGTAGCCGAGGCGCTCACGGACCTGGGAGCGCACGTAGGTGTCGTCCTTCCACTGGGCCAGCTCATTCTCCAGGGTGGTGGAGGTGTCGGAGGCCTCCTTGATCCTGTCGACGACGGCGTCGTACTGGGCCTGCTGGGACAGGTAGGCGCGCAGGGAGGTGAAGATGACGACGAAGGCCAGCAGGCACACGACCGCCAGGATGACGACCCGGGGCGGCAGGGTCCGCTCGGGCACCGCCGTCGGCAGGCCCCGCTGCCGGGAGCCGGACGAGCCGGAGCCCGACCCGGCCGCGGAGGCCGCCCTCTCGGCCGGTACCTGGCGGGGCCGGGCGCCGCCGGCGACGCGGCGCGTCCCGGACTGGCTGGAGGAGGGGCGGCGTGGAGTCATACCGGCATCCTGCCTCACCAGGGCACAGGAGACAGCGCACCCCACCGGGCGCGTTGCTCACGCTTCGGTCATGGCCCGCCCCTCACGGCCATGCTGCGGCACTGCTCCGTAGACAACGCTTCGGGGCAGGCGGGAGAACCCGTCTGCCCCGAAGCGGTGGGGTGCGTCGTCGTCGAGTCGCGGCTGAGGCGTCGCGTCAGTCAGCGGCTCGACGTCGGCAGGTCGCTGTCAGGCTCAGGCCTGGAAGCGGGGGAAGGCGCCGGCGCCGGCGTAGACCGCGGCGTCGCCGAGGGCCTCCTCGATGCGCAGGAGCTGGTTGTACTTGTTGACGCGCTCGCCACGGGCGGGGGCGCCGGTCTTGATCTGACCGGAGTTGGTGGCCACGGCCAGGTCGGCGATGGTGACGTCCTCGGTCTCACCGGAACGGTGGGAGGTCATCGTCTTGTAGCCGGCGCGGTGGGCCATCTCGACGGCCTCGAGGGTCTCGGTCAGGGAACCGATCTGGTTGACCTTGACCAGCAGGGCGTTGGCGGCGCCGAGCTTGATGCCCTTGGCGAGGCGCTCGGGGTTGGTGACGAAGAAGTCGTCGCCGACGATCTGGACCTTGTCGCCGATCTGCTCGGTGAGGTGCTTCCAGTCGTCCCACTCGTCCTCGGAGAGCGGGTCCTCGATGGAGACGATCGGGAAGTCGGTGATGAGCTGCTTGTAGTACTCGACCATCGAGGCGGTGTCCTGGGCCTCGCCCTCGAACTGGTAGGTCTTGGTCTTGTCGTCGAAGAACTCCGAGGAGGCGACGTCCATGGCCAGGGCCACGTCCTTGCCGGGCTTGTAGCCGGCCTTCTCGATGGCCTCGACGATGAGCTCGAGGGCCTCGCGGTTGGAGTCGAGGTTGGGGGCGAAGCCACCCTCGTCGCCCAGGCCGGTGGACAGGCCGCGGTCCTTCACGACCGCCTTGAGGGCGTGGTAGACCTCGGCGCCCATGCGCAGGGCCTCACGGAAGGTGGGGGCGCCGATGGGGGCGATCATGAACTCCTGGATGTCCACGTTGGAGTCGGCGTGGGAGCCGCCGTTGAGGATGTTCATCATGGGCACGGGCAGGACGTGGGCGTTGGGGCCGCCGACGTACTGGAACAGGTCCAGACCGGCGGACTCGGCGGAGGCCTGGGCGGCGGCCAGGGAGACGCCGAGGATGGCGTTGGCGCCGAGCTTGCCCTTGTTGGGGGTGCCGTCGAGCTCGATCATGAGCTGGTCGAGGCCACGCTGGTCGGCGGCGTCGAAGCCGATGATCTCGGGGGCGATGATGTCGTTGACGTTGTCGACGGCCTTCTCCACGCCCTTGCCGCCGTAGCGGCCCTTGTCGCCGTCGCGCAGCTCAACGGCCTCGAAGGCACCGGTGGAGGCGCCCGAGGGGACGGCGGCGCGAGCGGAAGCACCGTCCTCCAGGAGGATCTCGACCTCGAGGGTCGGGTTGCCACGGGAGTCGAGGATCTCGCGGGCGTGAACGTTCTCGATGAGGGCCACTTGGTGCTCCTTGCTGAGGGGATCGTGATGCGGTCGTCGGCGTCGGGCACGCTCGCGCGCGACTGCCGAATGCAGGATCAGCCTAGCGGGCCGACTCCCCCACCACGAGGGCCATGGTCCTGAGGATTGCACAGTGTTCACGCCCGGCGAGAAACACTGGACGACGGCGGTCCCTGGGTTCCGCCGTCGTCCTGGGGGCTCTGCGCGGCCCTACTGGCCGCTGGTCTCGGGCTGCTCGGCGCCCTGGCCGGCCTCGCCCGCAGCACCGTCGCCCTGACCGGTCTGGCCCTGCCCGTCGGTCTGGCCGGAGTCGGCGGGCTGCTGTCCGCCCTGCTGGGGAGCCTGTTGCTGAGGCTGCTGCTGTTGCTGGCCACCACCCTGCTGCTGGGGAGCCTGTTGCTGGCCACCCTGCTGCGGGGCTTGCTGTTGTGGGTCCTGCTGCTGTTGCTGGGGAGCCTGCTGCAGGCCACCGCCGAAGGGGTTGTTGCCGGCTTCCAGACGGGGATCGGTTCGGGTCAACCAGGTCTGAGCCTTATTCGAGTAGCGCGGGGAGAGGTCACCGTCCAGCGTGCCGCGAACCTTGTCCAGGTCGGCGAGCGCGACCTTCCCCTGCTGCCCAGCCTGCTCCGGGTGCTGAGAAAGCTGCTGGTACTGGCCGTTCAACAAACTCGCCCGCAGGTAGGTGAGCGTTTCCGGCTTGCGGGGCTGGAAACCCAGCCGCTCCTTGACCAGCTGCACGATCTGCGCGTCAGTGACAGTCAGGCCATGGGCCTGGCCGACCTCAACCAGAACAGGGGCCTGAACGAGGCCGTTCACGATCTCAGACCGATTCACACCCTGACGCACCAGGTTCTCCCAACCGAGTGCGGAGTCCAGCTCCTTGACCACGACGTCGACGTCCTTCTCACTGACGACCACGGAGTGGCGGGCCCCGTCCAGGCCGGTGTAGTGCATGTCGGCCACCTGACCGGGGTGGTCGGAGCAGCCGGCGAGCGCCCCGACGGCAAGGAGGAGTGCAGCGCTGGCGGCGAGGACGCGCGTGCGTGCGGCAAGGCTTCGGGTCACGGTCTGCTCCTGGAAGGGGACGACGCCGGAGGGCGACATGGTGTCACAACATTTCTGCCCCAGACCCTACCGTTCCACCTGCGACGACGCACGCAGCCGGTCCGCCGCCGCCCACCGGCGCGGTTCCGGACATCCTGCACACGTGCTGCACGAAGGTCGGTCTACTCCACGAGGGCGGGGGTCTACTGGTCGGGGGTTGTGCGTACTGCACGATGGCCCCAGCTGCGTGGAGTAGACCCATCCCTCCCCTAGTAGCCCCCGACCCTCGTGCAGTGGCCAGCGGTTGCGCGAGCGGTTTCGGCACGGCACCGTGGATATATGTGAGATAACGGCTGGTCGGCCGCATTCTGTTCACACGTCTGCCATCTGCCCATCAGCATGCGGGGTAGCCACCAAGGAGGTACTCGCTCATCAGCCCACCCACCAGAGTCGCCGGCTGCGAGGATCGCAGCCTGTCCGCTCCCCGCCTGGCGAGCGCAAGAGTCAGATTCCTCCCTCATGTCGGCAGGTCGGCAGGCGGGGTACTGTCAGTCGTTTACGGGATGCTGGTCGCCTTCCTGGCTCTGGCGGTGCTGTGGTGGGGTCAGACTCGGTCAACCGCTACCTACGGCATGCCTGGGCCGACGACGACCCTCACGCTGTCCAGCTCGGCTCGCTCCACAACCGAGGAACAGCAGCTCACGGCCGCCCGACGACTGCAGGCACTTCTCACTGAGGAGGGCGTCAGTATGGTCAAGACCTCTCAGGGCGATGGTGACCCCATCCTCGTGGTCCTCGACCCCAAGCAGCGCATCGACTGGACCGGCCCACTGAATACCGATTCGCGCCCCGGTCTCTTCGCGATCCACGGGACCTATTCGGGCACTGTGTGGAGGGCACGTGGACAGGCTCCGCTGGCACCTCCCGGGCGCACCGTACTCGGCACCGTGAGCGTCCCGGGAGTCACGCCATCGACCAGCAGTCTTCAGTTTGTAGAGCCGCTTGGTAGCGCGCCGTTGGGCACCGGCCAGCTGCTCCTGGGGACCACGGACCCGGCCTTGATCGCACGTGTCGGCTCTGTGCTGGAGGAGTCCGGGCTGACAGTCGAGAGCACCCGGCGGCAACCGGCACTGGTGTCACTGGTGCGCGACTCAACAGTGGCCATGGCCGCACTGTTCGCCGCTCTGGGGATCGTCTGCACCGTCATGTCCCTGGCACTGTCGCTGCCTGAGCAACGCGAAGAGATCCGGCTGCGTCGCCTGATCGGCGCCACCGAGGCGGCACTGGTCCGCGAGCGCTGTGGCCGGGAGCTGCTTCGGGTCATCGCGGGGACCGCAGTCGGAGCGTTGGGAGCAGGCGCTGCGACGGCGTTGGTCGCCCAGGCTCCTCCCGCACTGCCGGAGCTGGGGGTCCTGGCCGTGGGGGCGGTGGTGGGCGGAGCCGTGTTGTGGATGGCACGCCGGCTCACCTTCGCCATCTGGTTGCATCTCGAGCTCAGAGGTGTCGGAGCATGATCCACACCGAGATCGCGGGCGCTCTGGGCACCGCATGGCGCCACCGTGGGAGCACCGCGGGTATCGCTCTCATGTTCACGCTGGTCAGCGCCATCCTCACCATGACACTGGCCGAGGTGATGACCCAGTCGTCAGTGGTCATGGCGGCCCAGCGTCTGCGCGAGCTCGACGCCACCACCTTCACGCCCTACTACCTCGGCGATCTGGACAACGATCCGAGTACTGGTTTGATGGAGGACCTGGGTGATCGCATCGCCTCAGGCTCCGCTTACACGATGATCCTCAGCAACGTGGAGGTCGGCGACCCTTCCTTCGCCGGAGGCAATCCAGTGGTGATCGTCGTCGGGCAGGCCGCTCAAAACGCCATGACCGGAGCCAGGCTCTGCTCGCCAGCGCCCTGCGCCATGGTTGGGGATCAGGTCCCCCATCCCGTGGACGGACCGCTGCACGTCGGAGGTCGCAGCGTGCCGGTGGCGGGCCGAACGCCGTCGTCGGCCTCGCTCTTCGACCCGGCTGCGGTGGGAATCGACCTGGACAGGTCGGTGCTGATCGCGCTGCCGCCCTCGAGCCTGGATCACCTGGATGGCACCGAGCAGGAGGAGGCCGTGTGGCGCACGGTTCTGCTCTCCGCCACCGACGACGACACCGAGCAGTTCATCACGGCTGCCAGGCAGGACCGGCTGGCTCTGGTCCCGCACCGGTTGGCCGCCGATCAGTCCGAGCGCTTCCGCACGCTGGTGGTATGGGCTGCCATGCACGGCGTCGGCTTGCTGGGGCTGACTGCCCTGGTCTCGATCGCCTACGGCGCCTCCATTCGGTCGGTGCTGCGACGCGAACGAGCCGACCTGCTGCTGCGTCATCTCTATGGCGCGACGTCGGCTCATCTCACCATACGCCTGGCGGCCTTCCTAGCCGTCAGCATGCTGGTGCTTCCGGCTCTGACGCTTCTGGCCTTGGCGGCCAGCACTCTGTTGAGGGGCGCCGCAGCGGCAGCCGGGGGTGCCCTCCTCGTCATCTACCTGGTCTTTGTCGTGGCGACGGTCCGCCGTGTGCGATTCGAGTTCGCGCGATCCGGGGCAGTCCGATGACGCGGGCCTTGGAGCTGATCGAGGTCAGCGTCGACTACCACCGTGGCGGTCAGCCGGTCCACGCACTCGACTCGGCGTCGCTTGCCATCGGCCGATCCGAGTCGGTAGCGGTGATGGGGCCCTCCGGGTGCGGCAAGTCAACCCTGCTGGGCGTGCTGGCACTGACGATCCCACCGACCTCCGGAAGCGTCCTCGTCAATGGCGTCCCCGCTCCCTCCAGCCCGGATGGGCGAGCCCGGACCCGTAACCGCTTACTGGGCCTCATCCCTCAGAGCGGCGCGGTCATCGACCATCTGAGCGTGCTGGCGAATGTCTCCCTTCCCCTGGAGTACAGCAGGCCCCGCATCAGGCGCAGGGTCAGGCACGAGCGAGCCAAACAGGCCCTGGCCGACGTCGGGATCGGCTGGGCCGAGGCGACCACACCCCCGCGGCTCTCAGGTGGGGAGCGTCAGCGGGTGGCCGTCGCGCGAGCCCTGGTCAACCGGCCGCACTGCATCCTGGCCGACGAGCCCACGGCGTCGCTGGACTCCACCACCGCCCTGGGGGTCACGTCACTGCTCATCTCCCAGAGCACTCGTCACGGCGGCAGCCTCATCATCGCCACGCACGATCCACGGGTGGCTGAGGCCTGTGACCGGGTCCTGACCATGCAGGACGGCCGGATCACCGGTTGAGACGATCAAGCTCCCCTAGTCATTAGCACGTGCGTCAGCGGCGTTTGCGGTAGGTGGTGGCCTCGGTCTCGTAGGAGGTGTCGCCCTGGACGACGGCGCGCAGGAGCACCTCGGCCCACCGCACGACCTCCTCGCCGGACAGGGCCGCCCCGCCCATGCGGTTGGTGCCCGGCGCGGGCACCACGATGGTGCGCGTGGCGGGCTTCAGCACGGTGCCCGGGTAGAGGCGGGTGACCTTCATGCGCGCCGACTCGGGCAGGTCCACCGGCGCGAAGCGCACCGACTTGCCCTGGGCGACGATCTCGCGCACCCCCAGCTCGGCGGCCAGGGCCCGCAGGCGTGCCAAGGCCGCCAGGCGGGCAGTCGCCTCGGGCACGGGCCCGTAGCGGTCGGTCAGCTCCTCCAGGACGTCGTCGACCTGCTCCCCCGAGCGCGCCGCCGCGAACTTCGTGTAGGCCTCCAGGCGCAGACGCTCGTGGGGGATGTAGTCCTCGGGGACGGTGGCGTCCACAGGCAGCTCGATGCGCAGCTCGACGTCCTCCTCATCGCCCTCCTCGAAGCCGATCGCGTCGGCGCCGGCCTTCCCGGAGCGGGCCAGGGCCTTCTTGTAGGCGGCCACGGCCTCGGAGACCATGCGCACGTAGAGGTCGAAGCCGACCCCGGCGATGTGCCCGGACTGCTCGCCGCCGAGCAGGTTGCCCGAGCCACGGATCTCCAGGTCCTTCATGGCCACCTGCATCCCGGCCCCCAGGTCGGTGTTGGTGGCGATGGTGCGCAGGCGCTCCAGGGCCGTCTCGGTCAGCGGCTTGTCGGAGGGGTAGAGGAAGTAGGCGTAGGCCCGCTCTCGGCCGCGCCCCACGCGCCCGCGCAGCTGGTGGAGCTGGGACAGGCCCATGCGGTCGGCGCGGTCGACGATGAGGGTGTTGGCGTTGGACACGTCCAGCCCGGTCTCCACGATCGTGGTGCACACGAGCACGTCGGTCTCCTTGCGCCAGAAGGAGTCGATGACGGCCTCGAGCTGGTGCTCGTTCATCTGCCCGTGGGCGGTGGCCACGCGCGCCTCGGGCACCAGCTCGGCCAGGCGCGCGGCGGTGGCGTCAATGTCCTCGACCCGGTTGTGGACGAAGAACACCTGCCCCTCACGCAGCAGCTCACGGCGGATCGCGGCGGAGACCTGCTTGGTCTCGTAGGCGCCCACGTAGGTCAGGATCGGGTGGCGGTCCTCGGGCGGAGTCGCCAGGGTGGACATCTCGCGCAGGCCGGTGACCGCCATCTCCAGGGTCCGCGGGATCGGGGTGGCGGACATGGACAGGACGTCCACGTTGGTGCGCAGCGCCTTGAGGGTCTCCTTGTGCTCCACCCCGAAGCGCTGCTCCTCATCGATGATGACCAGGCCCAGGTCCTTAAACCTCACCTGGCCGGTGATGAGGCGGTGGGTACCGACGACGACGTCGACACTCCCCTTCTCCAGACCCTCAAGGATCTTGGCGGACTCGGCGGCGTCCTGGAAGCGGGACAGGGCCGCCACGGTCACCGGGAAGCCGGCGTAGCGCTCGGTGAAGGTCTCGGCGTGCTGGCTCACCAGCAGCGTGGTGGGCACCAGGACCGCGACCTGCTTGCCGTCCTGGACGGCCTTGAAGGCGGCGCGCACGGCGATCTCGGTCTTGCCGTAGCCGACGTCGCCGCACACGAGCCGGTCCATCGGCTGGGCCTTCTCCATGTCGGCCTTGACCTCGTCGATGGTGGAGAGCTGGTCGGGGGTCTCGGTGTAGGGGAAGGCCTCCTCCAGCTCGGTCTGCCAGGGGGTGTCGGGGCTGAAGGCGTGACCGGTGGTGGCGGCGCGGGCGGCGTAGAGGCGCACCAGCTCGCCGGCGATCTCGCGCACGGCCTTGCGGGCCTTGGACTTGGTCTTGGCCCAGTCGGCGCCGCCCATCTTGCTCAGGGCGGGGCTGTCGCCGCCGACGTACTTGGTGACCTGGTCCAGGGCGTCGGTGGGAACCAGGAGGCGGTCGCCGGGCTGGCCGCGCTTGGAGGGCGCGTACTCGATGACGAGGTACTCGCGGGTGGCCGAGGAGCGGGGCCCGCCCACGGTGCGCCGACTCAACTCGATGAAGCGCCCCACCCCGTGCTGGGCGTGGACCACGAGGTCCCCGGCGTGCAGGGACAGGGGGTCCACGGAGCGGCGGGTGCGACGGGCCGGCAGGCTGCGGCGCTCCCGGGGGCCTGCCGAGGCCCGCCCGGTGAGGTCGGACTCGGCGATGAGGGCCAGGCGCAGGCCCTCGGCGAGGAAGCCGTGGCCGGCGCTGGCCTGGGTGACGCGCACGACGCCGTCGCCTGGACCCGCCGTCGGGGCGCCAGCCGAGGCGTCGGTCTCGTCGGCGGGGGCGGCCGGGTCGGGAACCCAGTCACTGTCGCGGCCGAGCTCGCCGACCTCCGAGAGCTGGTCGACGATGCGGGCGGGGACGTCGCCGTCGCCCAGGAGCTGGGCCATGCGCCGGCCGGGTCCGGGCCCGTCGGTGGCCACGACGACGGTCCAGCCCTGGCGGGCCATCCGTCCCAGGTCGGCCACGGCCCGCTCGAGCTCGCCGCGGTAGGTGTGGGGGTCGCTGAGGTCCAGGCGGGTGGTCTCGGGGCCTGCGGCCAGGGCGGTGAAGGACCACCAGCCTCGGTTGGAGGACAGGGCCAGGGCCCGGGCCTCGGCCAGGTGGGCGAAGGCGGCGGCGGACAGGTCGACCGGTACTGTGCCGCCGGAGGCCGCCGAGGTCCAGGCGGCGGCGAGGAACTCGGTGGTGGTGGCGGTCAGGTCCTCGGCGCGCTTGCGCACCCGCTCGGGCTCCAGCAGCACCGTGAGCCGGTCACCGACGAGGTCCAGCAGCGGGACCATCTTCTCAACCAGCACCGGGGCGAGGGACTCCATGCCCTCCACGGCGATGCCCTGGCTGATCTTCTCCAGCATGTCGGCGGCGCCGGGGACGGCGTCGGCCAGGGCGGCGGCGCGCTCGCGCACCGCGTCGGTGAGGACCAGCTCGCGGCAGGCGGTGGCGGTGACGGCGCCCAGCGTCTCGATGGTGCGCTGGTCGGCGACGGCGAAGGAGGAGACCTCGTCGATCTCGTCGCCGAAGAAGTCCACGCGCACGGGCCGGGGCTCGGAGGGCGGGAAGACGTCGAGGATGCCGCCGCGCACGGCGTACTCGCCGCGGGACTCGACCATGTCGACGCGCGTGTAGGCGGCGGCCTCCAGGCGGCGGGCCGTCTCCTCCAGACCGACGGTCAGACCGGGGGCCAGCTGGACGGGCTCGAGCTCACCGAGGCCGGCGATGACGGGGGCCAGCAGGGCGCGCACGGGGACGATGAGGACGCGGATCACCCCGCCCTCCTCAGGGTGGGCCAGGCGGCGCAGGACCGACAGGCGCTGGGCGACGGTGTCGGCGCGCGGCGAGAGGCGCTCGTGAGGCAGGGTCTCCCAGGCGGGCATGACGGCGACATCCTGCGCCGGCAGGTAACTGCGCAGCGCCAGGGCCGTCTCCTCGGCCTCGCGACCGGTGGCGGTGACGACCAGCAGGGGCGTACCGGAGGCCTCGGAGGAGCCGGCCGCCGGTACGTCACCGCCGGCGACCCGGTGGACGCCCTCCTCGCCCAGGGCCATGGCGGCCAGGACGGCGGGTCGGGCGCCCGGCGCCACCACGAGGCTGCGGTCGGTACGCGAGCGGGAGGAGGCGGCGCGAACGGTGCGGGCGATATCGGCGTCGGCGAGCAGCGGAGGCAGGAGCGCAGTCAGGAGCACGGCCGCGAGTCTAGTGACTCCCCGTCCCGGAACCACCGGTGGGCCGGGCCGATCGGCCGATGAAGGCCCGGCGGACCCAGTCCCCGCTGCGGACCTGGTTCCAGGGGTTGGCGTGCCCGGCGACGACGCCCACGCCCCCACCCGTGGTCTTGTTGCGGCTCTCCAGCAGGACGGAGACCTGCGCCGAGGCGGCCATGCCGGCGATGAGCCACACAACTGTGCCGATCTGGGTGATGAAGGCGACCGTGCCGTAGGCCGGGATGAGGCTGAGCAGCGCGATCTGCGCGGGGTTGGAGCGCTGGACGACGGCCCTGAAGCCGTAGACCAGCAGCCCCACCATGACGAGCACCACAGGCATCCACCCGAAGCGCAGCGCGGTCAGGAGCAAGTGGTTGTCGATGGAGCTGTAGCCGCCCCAGGCCACCGAGTCCCCTACCTTCTGATAAGAAGAGGACAGTCCCAGCGGCTTGAGCTGGCGCACCAGGACGAGGATGTCGCCGCGGTAGCCGGCGGAGTCCTCCTGCTCGCGGCCGGCCGAGTCGAAGACGCCCAGGACGTAGGGCAGCAGCACGCTGCCCACAGCGACCAGCACCATGAGGAAGCTCATCCGCCACAGGGCGGGGATGTTGATATGCACCTGCATGAGGCTGAGGATGACGGCGATGACGGCGCAGGCGATCGCCGAGCGGGAGAAGGTCGGGATGGTCGCCCCCAGGACGAGGGCACCGGCCGCGATCCGGTAGCCGGGCCTCCACCGCGCAGCCAGGATGAGCGGGATCCCGGCAGCCAGGCACACCCCCAGAGCGATGGGGTGACCGAAGGCCCCCTCGACACGGGTGAAGCTGCCCCGGGCCAGGGGCGGTGCCCACTCCTCGTAGAGGTTGTTCTCAATGGCGATGTAGCTGAAGGGGTTGATGGTGGTGACAGCCTCGAACAGCGCCAGCACGGCCACCACGATCCACACGATGGCCAGGACCTCCGCCACTCGCCGCAGCCCGAGCCGCTCCACGAGCAGCCGTCCGGCGAGGTAGGCGGGCAGGGCACCGAAGACGACGTCGGACAGGACGTAGTTGAGCGGCGAGCCCGCGGCGACGGACAGGCCCACCAGGCACCAGGCGGTGGCGACCATGAAGTCACCGCTGGTCAGCCGCCACGAGAAGCCGGGCAGGAGTGCGAGGACCACCAGGAAGCAGGCCAAGGTGGCCGGAGGCACATTGGGCTCGAAGGGGATCATCACCCACACCGGCACGAAACCGATGGCACCCATGACCAGTGCGGCCCCGGCGATGGGGCGGCGGTGGATGCGGTCAGCCACAAAGATGAGGACCGCCAGGGCGACGCCCACCATAGGGAGGACGATGAACAGGGTCCTGGCGAAGGACATCGTTCCTCCCTTGTTGTGTCGTGTCCACCGTGATGTCACGGCAGTCGAGTCGGTGGTCGGTCGGTGGTCGATAGGTGGTTTGTCGGCGGCCGGCCGGCCGGACGGCAAGCCGCCACCGGACCGCTGTGAGAAATGCCCGGGAAGATGCTGGGAGGGCCTCGGCGGCCCTGACCAAGGTCAGGACCGACCGGAAGAAATCCGTCGACGTCGTCCCGATTGGGCCGACCCCGACGTCTTCTTCACTGTGGGGACGGGGGTCCTCAGGACCCTCACCCATCACACGATTCCAGTGAAAGACTCACCACATCGCCCGCTCCCCCACGTCTGAGGATTCCAGGCGTGGCCGGGGGCGCAGCGAAGGCTACTACAGTCACCGAGACCTGAGCGTGATCTTACAGTTAGGGTTGGGCCGTAGCCTTTCAGCATCCGCCGGGCCACACGGCCCACGGTGCCCGACGGGCCGCCGGTATCGACCAGATCCAGATCTTCCCCAGACCAGATGAGGAGCAGCGTGCAGCCGTCGCAGATCCTTCACGCCATCCGCAGGAACCTAGTCGCCTGCCTCGTCATCCTGCTCGTATGCATCCTGGCCGGGCTGGGAGTGGCCCTGTCGACGACGCCGGTGGCCATGGCCACCACGACTCTGGGCATCCAGCCCAAGTCCAAGGAGACCCCCTCCTTCTCCACCCAGGCCAAGGACCTCATGCCGACCCTCGTGGAGCTCTCCACGAGCCCGAAGGTCCTCGAGCCGGCGGCGGCCAACCTGAACATGGACACCACCGACCTGTCGGACGCGCTGACGGTCACCAACCCGCCCGAGACCCTGGTCCTGTCCATCACCGCCAAGGCCAGCAGCAAGCAGAAGGCCGTCGACATGGCCCAGGCGACGGCCGACTCGCTCAACAAGGAGCTCACCTCCGGCGAGCTGCTGGGCAAGCAGGCCCTGGGCATGACGACGAGCACCACCTCGCCCGCCACGCCGGCCAACACCACCATGGAGCGACCCGGCGCCCGGGCCGCGGCGATCTCCGGACTGCTGCTGGGGCTTCTGGCCTCCGTCTCCTACGCGATGTTCCGTCACCGGCGCGACAGCGGCCACGGCGCCGACAGAGGCGCAGAGATCCGCCCCGGGCGCACCGCGGCCACGCTGAGCGCCCTGAGGCAGAAGACCTCGGACCTGCTGCGACCGAGCCAGCCGCCCGCGCAGCCTCAGGTGCAGGCGCAGCCGCCCTACCAGTATCAGCAGCTCCCGGCCCAGTCTCCGGTCCCGGCCTCCCCCGAGGCCTCCGTCATCCCGGCCCCCGGCGCCATGGCCCCGCAGGCAGCCCCCGCCTCGATGCCGTCCCCCGCTTCCGCGCCCATGCTGCCGGGCTCGACGTCGGCCCCAGTACCGGCCTCTCAGCCGACGGCCTCATCAGCACCGGCCCCGACCTTCCCGGCCCCGCAGTCGCCCCAGTCGCCCCAGCAGACGACCGCCATGCCCGCGATCTCCGACTCCGCGAACCTGGCCGCCCAGCCGGTGCCCTCCGCCCAGGAGCCGACCCACGCCCCGGCGCCGCTGTCGTCGCCGGCCTCCCCGATGCCGACGTACTCCCCCGCCTCGCAGAGCCCCGTCTCCATGAGCGCGGCGCCGCTGTCGTCACCCTCGGCGGCCTCCGTCTCCGCTCAGTCCTCGGTACAGCCCTCCGCCCCGGACCCGGCACACAGCTTCACCTCCGGCATCACCTCCGCCATGCAGCGCCAGCAGGCCGACCTGCCCGCCCCGGGCGCCTCGTCCGAGACCATCTCGGCCGAGACCATCTCGGCCGGGACCGTCTCGTCCCAGTCGGCCTCCGAGACCAGCGCCTCTTACAGGCACGCGCCGTTGCCCCCTCCGCTTCCCACCCCCGCCGACCTGACGGTGCCGGCCTCCCCGTCGATCGCTGTGCAGCCCTACACGGCCGCCCCGACTTCCGGGAGTCACCGTTTCCCGGGCGCACCCGACGGCCCCACTCGGCGCAGCACCGCCCTGCCCACCGGACAGACCGTCTCAGGCTCCTCAGCCTCCCCGGCCTCCTCCGCCCCCTCGGCGGGACCGTCCTACCAGTACCCGCCGGCTCCGACGTCGGCCCCGGCACCAGTCACCTCGTCTGCCGGCTCCCCTGCCTCCACCACGCCGGCCACCGGGCGCCGGCGCGTCTCAGCGCCGACGTCGAGCTCCGCGCCGAGCACGCCCGTCCGACGGCGCATCACCTCGCCCTCGGCGGATCGCTCGGTGTCATCGGCCGGCTGGCAGGATGCCTCCGCCCTGCCGACGACGACGGGCCGACGCCGGGCCCAGCCGACCTCGTCGGCCCCCGAGCCCCCGGCCGCCGCCGAGGTCTCACGCGTCGCGGCGCGCACGCAGGACTCGGCCTCCGAGACCAACTCCCCCTCCCCTTCGACGTCGATGCGTCAGCAGGCGCCCTCGCGCCGGCAGACCCTGGCTCGACGCCGGCGGATGTCCAAGCCGCGGCTGACTCTCGTGACGCCGCTGTCCGAGGAGTCCTCCATCGAGCAGACCCGCCATCTCACGCCGGTGTCGGCGTCAACGGGTGGACGCCACCGCAGTCCTGATCGGCCGGACGCCCCGCCGCCGCCTCCGCCGCCGTCGATCCAGCCCAGTCAGCAGATGGCCTCGGCGTCGTCGGCCTCCTCGGCCCGGCACACAGCCTCCGCCTCGGCTGCCTCTGCGGCCTCGGCCGGTCGCCGCAGGCAACCGACGCGCCGCTCCTGGTGAGCCGGCTGCCGGCACCAGCGTCAAGGGCGGGTCCGATGCTCAAAGCATCG